>JAHBXU010000238.1 GCA_019636315.1 Planctomycetaceae bacterium
AATCGGTCCGGCCCGGGGCTGTGGACGTGCAACTTCCAGGGACCGGAACGGATCGTGGCCAGTCGCGTGCCTTGCATCCCATAAATCGCCTCGTGGGGACTCGGCGCCGCCGCATCCTTCAACAGAGGGAGAATGTCCCGCCCGTCGATCGTGCGATCCTCCGGCAGAGAGACCCCGGCCAGGTGACACACCGTCGGCAGGACGTCGATCGTTGCTGCAGGCGATCGATTCACAATGCCGGCCGGAATGGTTCCCGGCATGCGGGCGATAAAGGGGACCCGCAGCCCCCCCTCCCAGGTCCTCCCTTTCATGCCGCGCAGCCCCCCGGTTGAACCACCGTACCAGGGACCGTTGTCGGACGTGAAGAGGACGAGCGTCCGCTCCGCCAGGTTGAGCTCGTCCAGCCGCGCGAGCACCCTCCCCACGGCGGCGTCCAGTTCGGAAATCACGTCCGCATATAAGTCCTCGGGCGTATCGGGCGTGTAGTAATCATCGGAGACCGCAAGGGGCTTGTGCGGCATCGCATGCGGCAGGTAGATGAAAAACGGCTCTTGTGCGTGCTCTTCGATGAACTGCAGCGCACGCTCCATGTACCGCTTCGTCAACGATGCTTGCACGACGGGATACTCGACCACCGACTCGTTCTCGACCAGTTGCACCGGATACATGTCATTCGAGTACAGGATTCCCAGGTACTCATCGAATCCCTGAGTCCGCGGCAGCCACTGCGGCTTGTGCCCCAGGTGCCACTTTCCAAATGCCGCCGTGGCGTATCCGGCCGGCTTAAGGGCTTCGGCCAGTGTCACTTCCGATTGGGGAAGCCCAAAGTTCGACGCGCCGGCGTCCGGCGCCGGATTTCTGATGACCGAATGCCGGAACGGATAGCGACCGGTCAAAATTGTTCCCCGCGACGGAGCGCAATAGGGTGTCGGCACATAGAAGTCCGTGAGGATAGCCCCTTCAGCCGCCATGCGGTCCAGATGGGGCGTTCGGAACGGACAGTTCGTATTGAAGCAGCCAACGTCTCCGTAACCGAGATCGTCCGCAAAGATCAGAATGATGTTCGGAGTCTGTTGAGCCGCCGCCAGACACGACTCCACAGAAAAGAGGACCGCGAGTCCGATCAACGCCAGCCTCATGAGCGCGCCTTTCCCCGACTATGCGATCGAGAGAGGACGGTTGCCCCGAGCCCCCTCACAGACCGCCGCCAGTGTTTTTATGAACCGATTGCGAATGCGAGATGGAATTGCTGTACGCGTGCAAAAGCCGTGCGCACATAGTAACCGGAAGCGTCTGAGAGGAAACCGTCCGGACGATCCCGCGAGATCTCAGACGAACGGCTTCGCCGTCGGACAACGACACTGCGACACTCTGCTTTTGACCACCGTTGCTCCGGGGGATTCTCCGTAGCAATCGACAGCAAAGCCGTCAGCCTGGAAACATTGGCACGCGATCGTCATCGCTTTCGAAGGACGAAGACAACGTCCTCGGTCTTCGTCGTGACGACGATCGGGTCATCGAGATCGTAAGCGAAGTCATACGTCTCAACGAGTTCCCAGTCCGGCACGCTGCTGAGCAACGTCTGCATTTGCCGGACGTTGTATGTGCGGTAGTACATCTCATCATTGATCCGCACGTGTTGCGTTGGCGTATACACGTCGAGCCGCATCCCCAGCTTCTCCATGCGGCGACGCAGGTCGATGGCTTTGGACCACATGTACGAGTTAATCACCAGATTGCCACGCCGAGCCGACCAGGATTCCTCCTCGTTGCGGTCGCCGCGCGTCGGGATGAGATGCAGCCCGAGCAGGTAAAGTCCGCCCGGCGCGATCGCATTCGCGACGCATTGCAAATGGGACGCGGCTTGCTCTTCCGTCGCCAGATGGCGGAAACTGTTGATCATGTTAAACGCGGCATCGAACGGACGGGCCACCTGAAAATCCGCCATATCACCGACGCGCACCGACCGGGGAAATCCATGGCGCGCCAGCCGCGCATTGCAGTAGTCGACCGCTTTGGGATTCAGGTCATTCCCGGCGATGCCGTAGCCGGCCTGCGCCAGCTTGATGAGCAATCGTCCCGTCCCGCAGGCCGGCTCGAAGACGCGCCGCACCTTGCGTCCGGCGTGCTTCGGGAAGCAAGCGGTCAGAAAGTCGAACTCCGCCTTCCAGTCCGAACCGAACAACAGATCATAGTACTTGGGATAATCGTATAAGTTGCCGCGAATGACGTCAGGCATGAGTGCGGGTATCGCTTCCTTCTTAGCCGTCGGGTGGGCTGTGCCCGCCACCTTCGTGATCTGCCGCTATCTTTCGTTCTGTTCTCGCCGCAGGTGGACTGCTTGCCCCTTGTCCCAGGCGATGAAGCGGTCGGCACACGGCCGACCGCACAGCTTACGAATTCACATTCGTTTCAGGATCTGCACTGTCTGCACGGCGGCGAGTTCCGGGTCGAGAGCCGTGTCGGCGATACCGGAGATGACTCGCGTGATGTTGTGATCTGTCACGCCGGGTTGTGCCCAGGTCGATGGCGGCGCCTTGGTGATATAAACCGAGTAGGCATGGTGTCCCGACCCCGGGCGTTCCCCGATCACATGCAATATGCTCCGCGGTGACTGTTTGTCACTGACATCGGCGTAGAGCAGTTCGCCGATGCGATAACCCGCGCGGACCCGACCGGTTGTCACCAGGAGCGATTCCGGCGCGAGACGGAAGCCCGCGGAGGCCAATTCGGTGCGGAGCCGCGCCAGATACGGATCGAGGTGACCCGGATCCGTCAGAGCAAGCGCATTCAGTCCGTCGGAGATGACCAGCTGGACGTCGTAGCGTTCCGCATGCTGGGCCGCGAGTTGCTCCACCGTACTCGCAGACGCCGTATCCAGCACCTCACCGGTCGGCGGGTGCAGAATATAGTCCGTCCTGTCCTGAGACTGTGTTGCCACCGCGATGGCATTGGTCAACGTGGCGGCGAAGTCCGCGGGAAGTTCCGCGTGAAGACACTCCTTCGAATCCTCATACAGAAAACGGACGCGCGCATCGAGATCGCGGTCCAACTGCCAGATCTCATCGGCGAATCCCTCGGCGATGAACACGCCTCGCTCGCGGACGGCGGCCATTTGCTGCGCCGCCTCGGCCAGAATCTGGGCATCGCTCCGTTCATCTCCGCGCCGTCGCTGATACTGCAGGTACACCCAGTCCGGGCGACCGAAGTGCTCTGTTGGCCGCCCATTTTCATCCATCACGCCGAGTTCCTGGAAGAACGTCCACATCCGGTCATTGACCTTGTAGCCGAATTTCTCCCGCACGCGGACATGGTCGTGGTATCCGGTGGTCAGGTAACTGAGCATCGGATCGTTTTTTGTCGGCAGCGCCATCAGGTAGGCCGGGTTGGCCGGCATGACCTGATCGATGCACCAGTCGAGATCGTCCAGGTCGACTTCCATATGCAGCGTCGAGCAGATATCGAGACCAATCGTCAGCCCGTGCAGTTTGCCCATCACGGTATCTTCGAGGCAGCACCGGACAAGCTGCTCACGTGAGCGAAACACTTCCGGACCGATGAACCCGGCGACGTCGTTCACATGCACCCACGGTTCGCCCGGTTGTCCGGCCCGCTGCCGGGCTTCGGCAACCTTCCGTTTGAGGGCCCGCGCGAAGCCATAATTCCGCGACTCATGCAACACCATGTCGAAGCCTTTGCCATGTCCGTTCGTCGCATCGGCGCCTTGTCCGGTCTCAAAATAGAAGCCGTACTTGCCGGTCCGCGATGCGGCATGATCGACCATCTTGTCGATCGTCAGGTCGAACGTCAGGTTGGCGTCCGTGCAGCCCGCCAGGCTCTGGAACCACAGCTCCGTCGAGCCGGGCGTCTTCCGCTCGGCCTCCGCCTGCACGTCGACGTGCGCCAAAACGCAATGGGGGAGGACATCCTCCAGCCCGAACGTGCGGATGACTTCCTGGAGCGTCAATTCGATCGCCGTCACGGACTCCACTTCGCTGGAGACCGGGTTCGTTCCCAGGAGCACGTCTCCCACCGCGTAGGCCCACGCATCGAAGACCTGCCAGCGGATATCGTCCACATGGTCCGTGGGGGAATTCGGCTGCACGCGGGCGCCCATGTAGCCGCGAGCGCCGATCTGCGAATCGGGCAGGGGATTGAATACCTTACGCCCGACGGCGATCAACTCGTCGTTGCTCATGAGCTTGACGACGCAGGCAATGACGTCGCTCGACAGGCCGGGCATGATCCGCTGGATGGCCGGCCCCTCCGCAGTGAGGAGGAACGACTTCAACTCACCGAACGTCCATCCGGCGACCTGCGCGCGAGCCTGTGGCTCGACAGCCCCTTCGATCAACTCGTACAGCGTATCGACAAACACGGGGTGCTCGGTGAACTGGCCGATGCGGGTGTTGGCCAAAAGGCGTCGCGCATTCGCACGGGACACATCATCAGCCGCGGCTACCCCCAGCGCTGCGTCTCCTTCCTTAAACTCATTCGCCGCACCGATCAGGCAGCGATACTGTGTGATGTCAAAGTCTCCCTGCGTGCTGGCCAGATATTGAAACAGATCCTCCGCCCCCGCATCCGAAACACGGACGCCCTCCGCCAACGCCCCCCATGCCGTCGACCGCGAGGCGGTCCAACAGGATACGCCGGCCAGCGCACCGGCCAGAAACGTTCGACGACAGATCGGCTTTGTCGTGAGGTGATGGAAGCTGCGTAGGGGAACTTGCTGCATGGTTGGTTCTCGCTTGTCCCAAGGTGGTGAGCGAAGTCCACCCGGCTGGTTGGCATCCGTTACAGAGATTTCAGGTAGGCGATCAGATCCTGCACTTCCTCGTCGGTGAGCGTCTCGGTGCCGGAGACCTTCGCAGGACTGTGAAGGTCCGTCAGCAGTTGTTCGAGCGAACGCGTGCGACCGGCATGGAGGAGCCGCACCTTTCGATGAACGCCGAGGAGTGTGGGCGTATTGAATCCCTCATAGACGTCGGCGGGGGAACCGAGGCCCACATCGTGAATCTGACCATCCGTAAAGTAGGGCCCGCTGTGGCATAGGGTGCAAGCCGCCTTGCGGCTTTCGAACACCAGTCGGCCACGCTCGGCGGCAGCGGAAAGTGACCCGTCTGCCTCGCGGAATGGATTGGGGGGCGCTTCCAATGTTGTCAAAAAGGCCGTAATCGCCTCCGTCTCCTCAGACGTCGGCGCCTCGCCGAGCATGGTCGAGGTAAAAGACGTATGCATGGCGTCGTGCAGGTCCGTCTGCCATCCGTGCCAGGTCCACGGGCTCGTCTCCGCCACGTGATACAGCGGCAGCACCGTCTTGAGCGTCATCGGGCTGCCGTCGTTGAACGTGTCCATTGGACGCGAGTTCCCCCCGCCGTCCTGATGACACGAGTGGCAACTGTACCATTGATCCAGACTGCGGCGGCCGTCATAGAATAACGCCATCCCCTGTCGTTCCTGCGATGGCTCCTCCGGACCGCCGAGCGCGATCTCCTGAATGACCCGCTTCTCAGCCAGATCAACAACCTGCACTGCATTGTGCAGGTAGTTGGCGACGTACACGGTCCGATTGTCGGCCGCCATCTGCAGCCCCATCGGTCGGCCGCCCACTTCGATGCGGTCGAATCGCTCGCGGTCCCGTTCCAGCGCTCGGTCGATCAGGTCTCCCGGTCCACCGGCTCCGACAAAGGGCAGATCGGGCAGCCGATACACCAGCAACTCATGCGTTCCCGATGCCGAGGCGACCAGAGTATTTCCGTCCTGGCTGATCGCCAGTCCGTGCGGATCGGCAACTGCTTTGCGGGGGACATCGAGCGAGATGGCCTCCCGATCGGACGGTCCGTCGAGACGCACGCGCCCGATGCGGCTGGCCAGCACCCAACCCCGGCGGATGTTCTCCGCGGTGATGGGATTCGTGCGGTAAACCATCCAGGGAAAATAAACGTAGTCGCCCTCTGTGGACGCCACCATATGCCCCAGATTAATGCCGTTGGCGAGCGGCTCCTCGTACAGCGGTTCTCCCAGAGCCGCGTCGACGACAACGATCTTGCCGTCACCAGCACACCCGACGGCGAGCCGCGTTCCATCGAGAGTCACCGTGAGATATCGCGGCCAGCGTCCGACATCGATGCGGCGCAGAACGCTGAGACGCGCCAGGTCGATCTCAGCCACTTGACCGGTGGCGACCAGTCCGACGAACGCCCGCCTGCCGTCCGGTGCAACCGCGACACCCCAAGGCTCGTATCCAACCTGGATCGCGCCGATCCTCTGTAGTCGTTCGTCCGCGATCGCCAGCACGATGACTTCACCGGACCACACGGCCGTCGCGAGCACAGTCTGCCCGTCCGGACAAAACGTGACTTTGGCCGGATGTCGTCCACAGGCAATTTCATCAACGACCGCTCCGTCTCTGGTGCGAATCAACGAGACGCTGTCAGACGACTCGTTTGCCGTGACGAGCCACCGGCCGTCCGGCGACAGTGCGATGTCGACGGGCGATCGATCGACCGATCCGCCAATCGCTGGCATCGGAAGGGCGTCATTGGCCCGGGTCGAATTCCACAAGGCTGCCGGAATGCACACAATCGCGACTATCCC
>JAHBXU010000239.1 GCA_019636315.1 Planctomycetaceae bacterium
GTCGCCGCAATCAGCCGGAAATCGCACGTCACCGGCGGGTTGGCGCCGACGGGGACGACCTGCCGTGTTTCGAGCGCACGCAGCAACTTCACCTGCACGGCCGGCGTGATGTCGCCGATCTCGTCCAGAAAAGCGACGCCCCCTTCCGCCTGCGCGAGCAACCCCGTCCGGTCGGACGCGGCTCCGGTGAACGCCCCGCTCTTATGGCCGAACAGTTCGCTTTCGACGAGCGCCTCGCTCATCGCCGGCACACAAATCGGAACGAACGGGCCGTCCGCCCGACGGCCATGTCGGTGCAGCGCCATCGCCACCAGTTCCTTCCCGGTGCCACTTTCTCCTGTGATCAAGACCGGTACATCATGTTCCGCCGCGAGAGCAATTTTGCGAAACACGGCCTGCATCGCGGGAGATGTCCCGATCAGCAGTTCGCCCAGCAATGTCGCGGAAGCCGCGCGAATCTCTCCGGAATCGGCCGCCTTGCGGGAATCGATGGCGCGGCGAATGATCTCGACCGCGTCGTCGAGATCAAACGGTTTCGTCAGGTACTCGAACGCTCCCGAGCTGATCGCGCGAACCGCTGTATCCAGATTGCCGAAAGCCGTCATAATCACAACGGGCGTGTGGCGCAGGCCCCGAGGTCGCTCACGCAAGGCTTCGAGACCATCCACGCCGGGCAAGCGCACGTCCATCACGATCACGTCGGGCGTGGCTCGTTCGCAGTATGCCCAGGCGTCTTCCACGGAAGGGACGAGATCGACTTCGTACCCTTCATCACGCAGCGCCTGCTGCAACGTCCAACCGATGGACGGTTCGTCATCGACAATCAGAATTCGACTCATCGGCTCCCTATTGAGAGTTCCTGTGCGCTCGCCGTGTCGATTGAGTCCAGCAGGAGGAGATGATCCTCCTTCCCATGACGGACCAGTGCGATCTCAAAGACGGTCATTCCATCATCCCGGTGCGCGGTCAGTGTGCCGCCGCAGTCGTCGACCGCTTGCCTTGCGAGAGACAACCCGAGTCCGACGCCTTCGGGTTTTGTCGTAAAGAACGACTGGAAGATGTCCACATTTTCCGGAAATCCGCGTCCATTGTCGGCAATGGTGATTCGCAGACCGTGCCGTTCGACGTTCGTGCGAACACGAATCAGCCCTCGCGGTCCCGCGGCTTCAACGGCGTTCATCATCAGGTTCAGCAATGCGGCCCGCATCGCATCGGCATCATCGATTGCCCAGTCGGCCGCCGCGTCGTCCGATTCCAGAGTGATTCGATGATGCTCGCAGATGGGTCGGACCAATGCGACCGTCTGCTGCAGAATCTCTGAGACGTCCCCCGAAACAGGAGAACGTGTTTCGCCACGGGTCACCCGCAGGAGGGCCTTGATCTGTTCTTCCGTCAGACGAAGCTGCTTGAGGGCGACGTCCAGCGCGTCGTCGTCGGCTGCGGCGCATCGCCGTTGATGGAGCTGCACAGAGATCCGTGCACCAGTGATCGCATTCCGTAACTGATGCGCGAGTCCGCCGACCAACTGCGTGAGTAGTGTCGAACGTTCGGTTTCCCGAATGCGCTGCATCGATTCCGCCAGCGCCGTCGCCATGCGATTGACGGCCAGCGATAGATCGCGCAGTTCATCATCGATCGGCGAGGCGGCAATCGGCTGAAAGTTCCCCGCCGCGATCCGCGCCACCTGGGTTTGCATTCGTTGAATGCGCCGTCCAAATCTCCGGGAGAGCACGATGGATGCCGTCACCGTCACCAGCAGGAGCGCCCCGCCGATGAGCAAGGGAGGCGACATTGCCTGCCAGCGTGCGGCCCGCCAGTCGGCATGGGGATAAAGCACCAGCACATGCCCGCCGCCGCGGCTGTCGACCCATCGGACGCGGCCGGCGAAGTAGTTGACGCCAGCGATGTCGAAGGGCCCCTCTTCGCCGACCACCGTATGGTCGAGCCGCAGCCACTGGTCGTCCGACACGAGGTTGTCGCCCTGGGGCAGGTCGCCCAGCGTCGTTGCAACGCGGCGGCGCGAGGAATCGAGCAGGACGAAGTGGGCTCCTGAAAGCGCGCGCAGTTGCGTCAAGACGTTGGGAGTCAGGGGAAACGACGCTCCTTCAAGCGCCGCGACAACGTGTGCCAGTTGCGTGCGGATGCCCGCTTCGACATTGCGCACCGCGATCCACGACGTCGTGACGGCAATCGCCCCCACGGTCAACACGCCTGTCGCCACAAACGGCAACAGAATCTGATTGCGGATCGGCCAACGCACAAAGGCACCAACGGTCTTTCAGTCGAAGCCTGGCGAACTTTTCGCCAAAGGAGGCGAATCACACGCCACGAATTGGCCAGTCACGAGGACAACCTTCCGAAAACAGGGCATCTCCCTCAGCGGTATACGATTTGCCAAGTGGAATTCTCAAAGAAAATTCGAGGTGGCTGGGCGAACGAGCCCCCAGAAGAGCAGGAACTTTCGAGCAGCTGCCATGATTTCACAGACGCTTCCGCCTCGCCCACATTTTCAATCAATGAATTGAAAACCTCCCCACTCCCGCACCGAATTCCCCCCTACCATTTCTTATACCGGAGACAGCGGCCAATGGAACACCGTTCCCGTCGACGCGGATTCACACTCATCGAGCTTCTGGTGGTCATCGCCATCATCGCCATTCTCATTGCGCTGCTCCTGCCCGCAGTGCAGCAGGCCCGTGAAGCGGCACGACGGACCCAGTGCAAAAACAACCTCAAGCAGATCGGTCTCGCGCTCCACAACTATGAGTCGACTTACAATCTGTTTCCCCTCGCGGCTTCCATTCAATTAACCGGGGCGATCAACACCAATTCCTCGTGGTCCATTCATGGACGCATCCTGCCGTTTCTGGAGCAGGGCAACATCTACGACAACGTCGATCTGACGGTCGCGTGGGATGATCAGGCGGTGATCGCCGGCATCAAGATTCCCGTCTATGCTTGCCCCACGGATATCCATTCCGACACGGCACGCGACGTGAGCCCCAAGCTCGCCAACCCGTTGTATCCCACGACCTACGGCTTCAACTACGGAACCTGGCTCGTGTTCGACCCGGTGACCGGACGCTCCGGTGATGGAGCATTTGGTCCAAACTCCCGCATTGGCATCCGTGACTTCGTCGATGGAACAACGAACACGCTGATGGTCGCAGAAGTCAAAGCACGTCAGTATTACGGCCGCAACGAAGGGATCGTCGGGGATTCAACTGCGCCTGCCGCATCACCCGAAGCCGTCCTCGCCAAGATCCCCACAACGTTCGCCTGGTGCCGACCCAATGGACACACCGAATGGCCGGACGGCCGCGTGCATCACGAAGGCATCACGACGACCCTCGGTCCGAATAGCGTCCTGACCATCGCGGCGGCCTCCAACCAATGCCCGGCCGGAGCAGATATCGATTACACCTCGCAGCAGGAAGCGACGAGCGCCACCACCGCCACGTACGCGGTCATCACGTCACGCAGCTATCACACCGGAATCGTTCAGGTCACGCTCATGGACGGCTCGGCCCGATCGATCTCGGAGAACATCGATCTGGGCATCTGGAGGGCGCTCGGAACGCGCGCCGGCGGCGAAGTCATCGGAGAGTTTTGACTGGTCCACACAACCGCTCGCCATTCCGTTGAGCCGCACATTTCAAATGTGCGGCTCAACTTCTATAGGGTTACCAGAGACCGCAACTCCTTCAGGAGCGGTGGGACGGCTTCGCGCGGGTCTTCCCGTTCTTCGTATTCCAGCACGACATAACCGCGATAGCCGGCGGATCGCAGGATCTCGATCATCCGTCCCAGGTCGGCCCGCTGGCGTTCACCTCCCGCAGGGTGGATGGAAACTTTGAGCTGCGCGTTGATCGCATACGGCGCGATCATCTCCAGAGCCGCGTATGGGTCAGCCGTGTGAAAGTTGCCGCTGTCAAAGTTCACGCCAAACCACGGCGAATCCTCGACTCGCTTCACAATCGCCAGGAGTTGTTCCGGCGACGCCGTGATGCCGCCATGATTCTCGAGCGCGAGTGCGACGCCCTTCTGCGCGGCATACTCCAATGACTGATTGATGCCTGCAACGCAGCGGTCCAGCGCAGCCGCCTCGGAGTCCCCGGCGGGGACTCCGCCCGCAAAGATGCGGATCACGGGCGCCCCCATCGTCGCCGCGTAGTCGATCCACTCCCGCGTCAACTGCAGATGTGCCTCCCGCTCCGGCCCCTCCGGAAGGCAGAAGTCGTTGCCGATCGCGGTCCCGGAGATATCGAGCCCCAGCCGGAACGTCCGCTCCTTGACCTGCATCAGGTATTCGTGCGTGATTTCGGCCGGGAAGTAGTAACTCGTCAGTTCACAGCCATCGAGATTCTGCTCGGCACAGAAGTCGATGAAATCCAGCAGCGACATGGCCGCTTCGCCGGCATTCCTGTCCCGCTTCGGCCAGTTCTGCGGCAAATGCTGATGAAACGAATACGCGGCGAGCGACAGCTTCAGGTGCGGAGAGCCGTTGCGAGCGACAGGCTGGGCGGCGGCTGCCTTTCGACCGCGACCAATGGCGCCAGCCGCGACCGCCGCAATGGCTGTCCTTCCGAAATCCCGACGGGTCCAGCTCATCGTTCGGCACTTTCCACACAGCGGCGAACCGCAGTGAATGGGTGATTGTCATAGGAAGTTAAGCGGTCACCCATTGTGACACGCGAGGGACATGAATGAAACCGTCGATTCTCAAACCTCGACCGGCCACCTACACTGACGCGCGGCCCTCACCCTGGCCCGCGGGCCTCGCAAATCAATAATTCAACCGATCAACAACTCAACTCCCTTTCCCCATGCCTCGTTACGACGCCCGACGTATTGAAGCCAAATGGCAGTCCTTCTGGGACGAACACCGCACGTTCGTCACGCCCAACACTCCGCCCGCCGGGGCCAAGGGCAAGCTGTACGTGCTCGACATGTTCCCGTATCCGTCCGGGTCGGGGCTGCACGTCGGGCATCCGGAAGGGTACACGGCGACGGACATCGTCTGCCGGTATCAACGGATGCGGGGGCGGCACGTGCTGCATCCGATGGGCTGGGACGCCTTCGGTCTGCCGGCCGAGCAGCACGCGATCAACACGGGCACGCATCCTCGCGAGACGACGTACGCGAACATTGACACGTTCCGACGGCAACTCAAGATGCTGGGCTTCTCGTACGACTGGTCGCGGGAACTCTCGACCACCGACGAGGACTACTACCGGTGGACGCAATGGATTTTCCTCCAGTTGTATGACACGTGGTACGACACGGACTACGAATGGACCGGCCCCGACGGCGTGAAGCGTGTCGGCAAGGGCCGCCCGATCAGTGAACTGCCCGTCCCGGAGAACGTTGCGCAGTTGGCGAGCGGGGGACGTCAGTCCCCCGATGGCGGCGGGCCAGAACCAACGTACATCGCCTCACAGACGCATCGGGGGACTGACGTCCCCCGCTCGCCGGACGAGGCCGTGCGGCGGTATCAGGATGCGCATCGGCTGGCGTATCAGTCCGAGGCGCCCGTCAACTGGTGTCCGGCGCTCGGCACGGTGCTGGCCAACGAGGAGGTGACGTCCGAAGGCCGCAGCGAACGCGGGAATCATCCGGTCGAACGCCGCAATCTCCGCCAGTGGATGCTCCGCATCACCGCCTACGCCGAGCGGCTGTTGAGCGAACTCAACCCGGTCGACTGGTCCGAGTCGATCAAGCTGCTGCAACGCAACTGGATCGGCAAAAGCGTGGGGGCGGAAGTGGACTTCTTTGTTGAGTCAATGGTGGCGAGCGGGGGACGTCAGTCCCCCGATGGCGGCGGGCCAGAACCAACGTACATCGCCTCACAGACGCATCGGGGGACTGATGTCCCCCGCTCGCCGGTGTTGTTTGATGACTGGAAATCGCAGCGCGCGAAGTCCGGTTACCCCGCGCGGCCCGAAGACAACGTGCTCCGCGTGTATACCACACGCCCGGATACGTTGTTCGGTGCGACGTACATGGTCGTGGCGCCGGAGCATCCGATCGTCGACCGCATCACGACCGACGAACAGCGCGCGGCGGTGGACGAGTACCGACGAAAGGCATCGCTCAAGAGCGACCTCGACCGCACCGATCTCGCCAAAGAGAAGACCGGCGTCTTCACCGGGGCGTACGCGATCAACCCCGTCAACGGCGAACGCATCCCCATCTGGATCGCCGACTACGTCCTCATCAGCTACGGGACCGGGGCGATTATGGCGGTGCCGGCACACGATCAACGGGATTTGGAATTCGCACAGACATTCGGTTTGCCGGTAATCGAAGTCGTTCAGCCCACCGACGCCCACGGATCGCAATCCGTGGGCTTTACCGGCGATGGCACGGCCATCAACTCCGGCCAATATGACGGCCTGCCAACGCCGGAGTTCAAACGCAAAATCACTGACGATCTGGCCGCTTGCGGATTAGCATGTCGCGCGACGAACTACCGTCTCCGCGACTGGCTGTTCTCGCGGCAGCGGTACTGGGGGGAGCCGTTTCCCATATGGCACGAACTCGACGCGGACGGCAAGCCGACCGGGTTGACGCGCGCGGTGCCGGTTGACGAATT
>JAHBXU010000024.1 GCA_019636315.1 Planctomycetaceae bacterium
CACGCTGTGGTCACTGGAAGACCTGTACAACTCCGTGACCCAGCACGCCCACGACCAGAAGCAGATTGAGAAGTGGAAGCGGCTGGGACGGAAGCTGGGCGAGTGAGTTCCCCTGAGTCAACTTAATTATTCCTCGATCGCCGCTCTACCGCACTGTCGCACCCATGTCCAGAGTTAACAAACCGCACTTGACAATATTCTTGGAAATGGCGATTTCAGGTGCACGCTGATTGACGACCTGGTTGGTGTTGCGCAAAATCACAAACGGAGTCAAGAGCAATTTCTGCTCTTGACCGCTTTAAAACTCCCATCCGGCAAGGATTGCTTCCATGAAGGACACGTGGCTGCGGTGCAATGTTTCTCCCGGCCAATTCAGTGGTGAATACGCTGTTTCCGGTGAAACTCACAGTGGGGAAGGATTCTCGCTGTTTGTTTGCGAAGATGACATCGAGTGCCGTCGATTCCCAGTGGGTGACGAACGTGTAACAGGGCAAATGCGCGTAGAAATTCTTGCCGAAAAAGGCACATTGGCTCTTGTCCGATTGCCACGGCAATCAATGGAAAATGGAGAGACAATCACGGTCAACAGGAACGACCTACAGTTACACCGCGCCAAGCAAGAGGCTTGATTGATCCTCTCGAACGTCGAACTTCATCTCGCTCTGGATAACGGCAGGCTAACAATCAGCCCAGAGCCAATACCTCGATTTCCTGAAATTGAGGGCGGACACTGTCCGTTCGACACGCATTCCGTGGATTTGCGATTGGGAGACGAAATTCGCGTGCCTAAACCCGGAAGCTACGCTTACGATCATACTCAGCCGGCGAGCTTGGCAGAACACCTTTCGCGTAATTCAGTCTTGTACACGATCAGTGAGCAAACTCCCTTCAAGCTTGAACCTCACCAATTCGTGTTGGGAGTGACGCTTGAAACCGTCGGTCTCCCCATTATCGAAGGCAGAGACACCTGTTTGGCTGCAAGAATCGAAGGGAAAAGTAGTCGTGCACGAACCGCCCTTCTAATCCACTTTACAGCCCCGACAGTACATCCAGGCTGGGATGGTCGTCTTGTCTTGGAGATGATCAACTTGGGCGCGTGCCCAATCCTTCTTACTCCGATGATGTACATTGCTCAATTGATCGTCGAGGAGGTCAAGGGCATACCACGAAGAAGCGACAGCCAATTTCAGAATCAAGCCACGGCAGCCGGGCTTCCACGGCGAGATATCCTGAGTAACGCCAGTGAATCAATTCAGGAAAACGGCGCTTAGCATCCCAATTGACGCTCATCATGTGGCCCCGGATGATACTGGGGCCTTTTCGTTTGGGGTCACATACCAACACGGGGAAGGTCAGGGGAGCGCGATCATTGCCGTCAGAATCTGCGCCAACACGATGATTCCGACGACGCCGAGCGGGATGCCGACAGACAGCCCGGCGACAAACGCGGTCCAACTCCAGCGGCGGTGATGAGTGTCCATGCCCCCCCAGTGTAGCTGTAGCACGTTCCAGCGGCAACAATTTCCCCAGGAATTCAAATTAGGACACCACCCCCTGGCGGGTGGTCTTCTGATTCATGGTTCCCAAGTGTCGTGTTGGGGGCGGGGCGGGGTGATTGTTGTGTGGTGTGGAATACAATTGGTCGGGTTTTCTTGATCTGGCGGTTGGGGGTGCTGCGGGGTTGGGTGGGGTTGGTGGGGACGACAACTCTCGGCCGGTCTTGGGGTTGCGGCTTGGCTATTGGCTCTTGTGCTGGCGCGGTTTGCTTGACCGCGTTCGGGGGTGAGGTAGAATTCGGCGTGCGGCTCGCACCGCCTCCCGCGGCTGTTGAGTGATGATCTGTTCACTTGCCGCAGGGGTTGACCACTCGCGACAGTGAACCGCTTTTCCAAGCCGGAATCTGAGATGAAATCGATCATCCATCGGACCGGGAGCGCGTTGGCTGACCGCGTTTGGGGTTGAGGTGAGCTGCGCATTTTCGGTCGGCGTGCGTCTTGTTGTTGAACCCGGATTCGTCCGTTAAATGAGTGCGGTCACGCAAGAGCCGCGTATCCCGTTGCCTTCGGAGTCGCTGGTGTCCGCCGAGTTGTCGATCGACTTTAAGGAAGCGGTGCGGGCTCAGACTGACATCGTCAGCCTCGTGGGCGAGACGGTGCGGTTGAGTGCCGCGCGCGGCGGCCGCGAGTTCGTCGGCCTGTGCCCCTTCCACGACGATCACAACCCGTCGATGCGCGTGTATCCGGGCCAGCAGACGTTTCGCTGTTGGGTGTGCAACACGGGGGGGGATTGTTTTACGTTCGTGATGGAATCGGAGCATGTGGAGTTCCGCGAGGCACTGGAGATCCTCGCTCAACGGGCCAAGATCCCCATCCCTCAGCGGAGCGGCCGGCCGCAGGAGTCGTCGGGACAGGATAAGGCCAAATTGCTGGAAGCGGTGCTGTGGGCACAGGGGCTTTTTGAGAACTCGCTGCGAAATGACGAAGCAGCCGCACCGGCGCGGCACTATCTGGCGGAACGGGGCTTCACGCCGGAGACGATCGCACAGTTTCGCCTGGGGTTTCATCCCAACGACTGGTCGTGGATGGTCGATCGCGCCCGGGGCCGGTTCACGCCGCAGCAGTTGACGGCCGCCGGACTGACGAAGCAACGTGAGGATGGACCGGGTCATTTCGATTACTTCGTGAACCGGGTGATGTTTCCGATTCACAACGAGCGGGGCCAGCCTGTCGGATTTGGGGGACGGGTGTTGCCCGGCGATACAAGCGGGTTCGGTAAATACTTCAACAGCACGGAGAACGCCGTTTTTCACAAAAGTCGGCTCGTGTACGCCTTGAATCACGCGCGAGATGCGATCAAGGAGACAGAGACGGCCGTGGTGATGGAGGGGTACACGGATTGCATGAGTTCCCATCAGGCCGGGATCCGGAACGTCGTCGCGACGCTCGGGACGGCACTGACGGAAATGCAGGTGACGACCATCAAGCGCTTCGCCCGCAAGGTCGTGCTGGTGTACGACGGAGATAAGGCGGGCATTGAGGCGTCGGAGAAGGCGGTCTCGCGGTTTCTGGCGCAGGACGTCGATTTGCGAATTCTCACGTTGCCGGAGGGACAGGATCCGGCGGAATTTCTGGACGCTCACAGGCAGACAGTCTGCAGGAAGCTGATTCATCGAGCTCCAGAGGCATTCGATTTTTGCGTTCGGTGTGTATCGGCGTAAGTTCGGCGTTGAGTCAATCGACAGCCGGCAGCGGATTTTGAACCAGGTCCTCGGATTGTTGTCGACTGTTCCTCAGATGGCGCAGAACGTGCGAGAGAAACTGCTGCTGCAGCGCACGGCCGAGCGGTTGGGGATCGCGGAGGAGGTCGTGCATCAACAGTACACGCAGCTGCGGCGAAGAGAGAACGGGCCGCAACGGTCGTTGCCGACGCCGGAGCGCGCCGTGCGCCGCATCGACCGTGCGGAAACACCCGGACATGTGACGCGCATTCTTCAAGGACAACCAACGCGGGATGACCGGTTGGAATATGAATTGCTGCAATGCCTGGTCGCGGGACTGCAATGGACCGGACTGGTGCGGCGCGAGATTGGCAGCGGAGACTTCACGAACCCGGCCTTGCGAAATATCGCCCAGGCGTGTTTTGACATCGACGAGAGCGGTGTGGACTCGCTAGCGTTTACCCGGTTGATGTCGGCGCTCGACGACGATCCCGCGGCCAAGCAACTGGCGGTGTGGCTGGAGACCCAGGCGGTCAGTAAGCGCATCGACGAGCATTTGTGCGAAACAGCGAAGAGTCAGGAAGCAAACACGACGGACGACTGTCCCCTCCTATTGCGGCGATGCCTGCGAGAAATTCAATGGCGCCGGGAAGAACAGTCGCACAAGCGGATGGCGCTGGAGCTATCCGAACAGTGCGAGGGAGCGCGCTCTCTGGACGCGGAGACGGAACGTCTTCTGCGTCGGTTTTCGGACTTTCATCAGAAGCGAGCCACCAAATAAGCATCAGGAGCAGACCGTTGCGGGCCTGGACCGCTCTGCCATCCTGCTGTCACACCCCGGAGAAAGCGCCGTGCATCAGATCGACCCGAATCTCAGCGACCTCATTCAGATCGGCAAGAAACAGGGTTACCTGTCGTTTACACAGGTGAATGACTATCTGCCGGACGAGGACGTCAATCCGGAGAAGCTCGACAATCTCCTGATGTCGCTGGAAGAGTTGGGCATTGAGGTGCGCAACGTGCTGGACGGTGCGCCGCCGCCGGCCAAGGCCGCCAAGAACGGCCGCAATGGCAAGGCGAAGAGCAAGCCCCGCGCACTGACCGAAGCAGAGACGTCACGCAAGATCGACGATCCGATCCGCATGTATCTGACGCAGATGGGAGAGATCCCGCTGCTGACCCGCGATGAAGAGATCTCCCTGGCGAAGACGATCGAAGTGACGCGCAAGCGGTTCCGGCGGCAGCTTCTGGAGAGCGACTACGCGATGCGAGCCGCGATCGAGTTGCTCAACAAGGTGCACACGGGGAACCTGCCGTTCGACCGGACGATCAAGGTCTCCGTGACGGAAGGACTGGAGAAGGAACAGGTCCTGGGGCGCATGCCTCACAATCTGAAAACACTTGAGCATCTGCAGCAGCTCAACACGGCCGACTTCGAGACGCATCGCAACGAGTCGCACTCGACGACGGAGCGAAACGACGCCTGGGCGACCATTACCGAGCGGCGACGAAAGATGGCGACGCTGGTGGAGGAACTGAGCCTGCGCACGCAACGGCTGCAGCCGATCATGAAGAAGCTGCAGCAGATCTCCGATCGCATGGTGCAGCTGCAGCGCGAGATTCGGCGGTTGGACCGCAGCAAGGGGGGGAAGGACGAGCGCGCCAATCTGCAGCGTGAGTTGTACGATCTGATGTCGGCGACGCTGGAGACGCCCGACAGCCTGCGGCATCGCATGCGGGAGATCGACCTGCGCTTCGCCGCGTATGAGAAATCGATGCGGGACCTGTCCGGCGGCAACTTGCGGCTCGTGGTCTCCATTGCCAAGAAGTACCGCAATCGGGGGCTGAGCTTCCTGGACCTGATCCAGGAGGGCAACACGGGCCTGATGCGTGCGGTGGACAAATACGAATACCGGCGCGGCTACAAGTTTTCGACGTATGCCACATGGTGGATTCGGCAGGCCATCACCCGTGCGATCGCCGATCAAGCGCGGACGATTCGCATTCCCGTGCACATGATTGAGACGATGTCGCGTCTGCGGCGTGTCAGCAAAGAGCTGGTGCAGAAGCTGGGTCGCGAGCCGACCATGGAGGAAACGGCCGAAGCCGCGAATGTGAGCCTGGAGGAAACGCGCCGCGTGTTGAAAATCTCGCGGCATCCGATTAGCCTTGATCGGCCGGTCGGCGAAGGAGACGACAGTTACTTCGGCGACTTCATTGAGGATAACGCCAGCGACAGCCCGGTGAGCGCGGCGGCCCAGGAGATGCTGAAGGACAAAATCGACCACGTGCTCAAGACCCTGACTTATCGGGAGCGGGAAATTATCAAGCTCCGTTACGGGCTGGGTGACGGGTATACTTATACGTTGGAAGAAGTGGGACGCATTTTTCGAGTGACTCGCGAACGCGTCCGCCAGATTGAGGCAAAGGCAGTGCGGAAACTTCAACACCCGGTGCGAAGCCATCAGTTGAAGGGCTTCCTTGACCGCCTGACTGCGGGGGCGCCCGGTTAACAGCCGACCGCCGATTGTTCCAGAACAATCGGCGGTTTTTCATTGAGGGCGCTCTCAGGAAACCATGCCGGACCGATCCGGCCGATTCCCCCGGCCGCGACGTCAGGACAGTCCGAATTCCTGCCGGACAGCGCGCAGGGACGGAGCCAGTTTGAGAGACGACCTTACATGAGCGGAATTAACCAGGGACTTGCCCAACTCCACAAGTTGCTACAACAGTTGCAGGCGGTGAATGACCAGCTTCAGCGCGGTCCGCGACAGGTTCAAGCCCGTGAACAGCTGGTCGTCAAGGCGGAGGAGCAGCTGGCCGCCTCCCGGGCGAATTTGAAACAGGCGAAGGCCAACGCCGATCGTAAGGCGTTGGAACTCCGGACGAACGAAGCGAAGATCGCCGACCTGCAGGCCAAGTTGAATGCGGCGTCGTCCAACCGCGAATATGACCTGATCCGAGGCCATATTGAGGCGGACCGCGTTGCCGTCAGTGTCCTGGAAGACGAAATTCTCGAAGCCCTGGAAGTGGTTGACCGCCTGCAGATTGAATGCGCGGAATCGGAGCAGCGCGCAGGGAAGGCGGTGGAGGAAAAAACGCGATGCGCCGAGCAGGTCGCGGAAGCTGAGAGCGGCCTGCGATTGCAGGTCGAAGGTTTGGCCGCGCGGGTACGAGACGCCGAACGCGTTATCCCCGCGGAGATCGCTGTCCAATATCGCAGGCTGGTTGAGACCTACGGAGCAGAGGCTCTGGCCTCTGTTGACGGCAAGATTTGTACGAATTGCTATGTGGCATTGACGCCGCAAACCTGCGTCTCGCTTAACTCTGGCCGGGCCATGTTCTGCCACTGCGGCCGTTTGCTGTATCTGCCGGGTGGTGAATAGCACAGCAGTTCCCACCGAACTGTATCAGAGAGTGCGTTGTCTTTCGGCAACAGCCATGATGCCTCTCGGCACCGCAAACGGCGTCACGGAGGAGGCCGCCGAGAATTTACGACGCCATAACCAATGCCACCACATTGTGTTGTGGCGAATCACGACCTCTTTTCGGTGATTGCCTGCGTTTTCGGCGTGCTGCTTGCGTCTAGGGTCGTCTCAGATTCAAGAGACCTCCATCGAGACGCATCGCATAAAGGCCGGAGCAACCATGGCAGAACGTAAGAGCCTGGAAGGACTGACGCTACGGGATCACGACGGAACGCGAATCATGGCCCTGGGCGACATGGAGATTTGGGACGGCGCTGACCTGTCGCTGCTCCGCGACGGCATGAACCATGTGATTCTTAAAGAGCGGCACCGGTCGATCGCTGTCGACATGAGTCATGTCAAATACGTCCCGAGCGGATTCTTCGGCATGCTCTTCGACTGGTTCGACAAGGGCGTCATGATCCGCCTGTACGCTCCTCAGGAGCGGGTCGTCAACATGCTCTGGTTTCGCCAGTTCTTCGAAGCGGAGCGGAATGGCTGGTATGCCATTCACAATGGATTGCGTGATCGGATGACGGTCAAAGTCTCCACCTGGCAAGAAGAAAGCTGGGACGCCCGCGACAGTCATACGGCCCCCGTAACGGCCGGACATTGAGCAACTGGCCGTTCGCAATGATTGAACAGGTCCCTGAGGGGGCCGCTTCCCGCTACTCTGGGGGCACGAATCGGTCGAGCCGCGACTGCAGTTCAAGCCGCGAGACGTCGCGAACAAGAAACGTCTTCTGGCGTGACGTGACCCCGCTGCGAAGTTGCAGCTGCGATCGCTTCAACTGCAGCGAGTCGGCCAGCACCTGGACGATCTGGGCGTTGGCCTTTCCCTTTTCCGCTGCCTGAGTCACGGCGACCTTCAATCGCCCGTTGTGGGCCCCCACCACCCCCTCGCGCCGAGCCCCGGGCTGGGCCGTCACGGCCAGTAGAACGCCCTCGGCCGTCTCGGTGAGTGTGATCATCCGCGGGCGCCCTTCTCACAAGGTCGACCATCGGTCGATGGATTCGCTAAGCTGGGCCGTGCATCCGGCACAGTCGCTCCTTGCATTCTACCGGAAGTTCGCCCCGCGGTGTCCTCACGAGACGAGATCCTTCGTCGCATTCGTTGCGCTCCTGCCGCCTTGACGACGGCGCCGTCGCCGTTCTCAGCGGGGATTGTTTTCGACGATCCGGTGGCACAGTTCTCACAGGTTCTCCGCTCTGTCGGAGGGCGTTGCGAATCGGCCGGAACGCCGGACATTGTGGAATCCCTGTTGCGAGAACAGGCGGAGCAAGTCGCCGCTCGCAACATCTGCTCACTGGGAGTGAACGGCTCCGGAAGCGGACTGACAACCTTTGATCTGGGGGCGATTCACGATCCACACGACCTGGACGTGGTGGATCTGGCTATTCTGCCCGGACGCTTGGCGGTTGCGGAAAACGGCGCCGTCTGGACGACCGCCACATCCCCCCTCGAACGAACGCTCTATTTCCTGACGCAGCATCTGGTCCTTATCGTGCCTCGGGATCAGGTCTTCAGCAACCTGCATGAGGCGTACACCCGAGTGGACGTCACGGCGTCTCCTTTCGGCTGCTGGATCTCAGGTCCGTCCAAGACGGCCGACATCGAGCAATCCCTGGTGCTGGGCGCTCACGGCCCGCGGTCGCTGCTCGTTCTGCTGACCTGAGACCCTCGTCATGGCGCGATGCGAACCGGCCGGTCTCAGAGTCCCCGCCAGAGTCCGGACCATTTGCTGGAGAACAGGTCGGCCAGCGGGATGCGCAGGTCGGCGGCATGCTGGTCAATGGACTGCTGGGCCCGTTTACGGACTGATTTTTCCTGAGCCTGGAGTAGCTTCTCGACGACGTCTGTGAGTCCCTTCCCGATCTCTTCGGCGGCCGGCCCGTGCAGTGCCCCGAACTGGTGGACGTCGAGGTCGGGCAATCGTAGGCCCACCTTGTGGATCGTCGGGGACAGAACGAGAACGGCGCCGTCGTCGCTCCTGTCGAGTTGGAGTTGGAGCGCACAGTCTGCGTGCATCTCGAGTGTAACGTCCGCGTTGGCGTGGGCATTGATCCCTTTGACGCCCAGATTCCAGTATTCAAAGCGGACATCCACGTTGGCCCGCAAACGGACGAACAAGTCCCAGCGAAACTGACCTGCTGCCGGCGACCGCAGGTTCTCCATGCGGAGATGCAGCGATTCGCCGGGATCGGCCAGAGTGACGGTGTATTTGCGCCAAAGTCCATGACGGACGGCGCGTTCCCGTTTGGAAATTCGGAGACCGATCCCGCGTTGCTCGACATCGAGACCATTCACAACGTTTTTGCGGGTCCCCCAATGCCGGGAATCTTCGAACTGCGTCGGCAGTGACTCGCGGACGATGGACTGCAGAAGTTGCGTGAGCCGCGCGTCGGACGGTGACATGTCGTCCGTCGACGTGACAGCAGTCGATGCGACAGCAACGGGGCCGTCGGCGCGCAGTGTGTTCCCCACCGACAACGGCAAGAACAAACCACTGAGAAGAACCGCCAGCCGATGCATTGAAGGCGACCTGCCGAGTTCACGACTCCGATCCGGGAGAGCGGGATCGTAAGTTCTGCGTTCAATTGAAGAAAGACGTGTTTACGCGGTCGCGTCCGGGGCATGAGCGGAATTCGGCAGTGGTGAATGGCCGCACGGACCGCGCGAGACGCCCACGAGTACAAACCGTCCCTCGCCCGTGCACGAAACATCGCGCTCCCAGACCGACGGCTTTGTCGTCGGTCGATGGGGCCAGTCATTGCGTCTTGCCGGAAGTGCATTCGACGCGCCCCGTCAACGTTCGACGGCAAAGCCGTCGGCCTGGGAGCGGACGCCGCGGAGGTTGCCATCGGTTGTTGCTGTGTCGGCGGTTGGGAGTTCCCGAATCCGCTGGCTCACTCGGTCGCCAACAGGTGAGGGCGTCTCGCGAATCGGACGAGTGACCGGTACACTGTAGGCGCAATGATGCTCCGTCGAATGCGTTTCCCCGGCATGGACTGATTCTGTGTTGCACTCCAGCGAGTGAACGGAAGCGTGCCGAAATCCTGGTAGTCCCCATTGAAGGTGTTCGATGATCAAGCTTCAGAAGATTCTCACCCCCACGGATTTCAGTGAGTTCAGCAAGCCGGCCCTGGAGTATGCGTGTGAATTTGCGAGCCGATTCGGAGCGGAACTGCACATTCTGCATGTGATCGATGCATCACTCGCCATGCCGGATCCGTTAATGGGAGCGCCGGTTTCAGACTCAGAGATTCGAGACCTCGAAAGCGCTGCGGGAAGCGCCCTGCAGGCACTTCCCGGAGAGGCTGCGACCGCGGGTGTGAATGTCGCGGCACGCAAACTCTGCATGGGAACTCCGTTCGTCGAAATCATTCGCTACGCCAGGCAGAACGACATCGATCTGATTGTGATGGGCACGCATGGGCATACCGGTCTGGCGCATGTCATGCTGGGAAGCTCCGCTGAACGCGTGGTCCGCAAGGCCCCCTGTCCGGTTTTGACCGTGCGACCGGCCGGTCACGACTTTGTCATGCCCTGACCGAAAGTCCAAAGCATTCCGTTCGACCAGGAGAACCCCCGATCGTCTCGGTGCGACGTAGTCTGCGCCGAGGGGAGGGGAATTGCCCATCCGGCCCCGCGACTGTTCTACGTGTCAACGGAGCAAATCACGGACTGAATCAGGAAACGGCGCGAGGGCTTGAGGGGACGCCGCTCAGTGTGATTCGGCGGACGGCACATCCAGGAATTCGGCTGTCAGGTTCGTCAGGTCCACGACAGCGACGGTGTGCGGGCTGGCGCGGTACATCGCGCCGGGATTCAGCACGAGAGTGCGGCCATGCTGGTGTTGCTCCCTTTCGTGCGTATGGCCATAACAGACCAGATCGAAGTCTTGTGAGGAGATGGCGCTCATGAGCCGGGCGGTGTCGTCTCCATGCGTCATCGCGATGCGGCGGCCGCCGAGCTCGATGTCGCCGAACCGTTCGTGGCACGACTGTCCTGCCTCTTCGATGGCGAAGCGGAGATCGACCAGATCCTGGTCGGTGTTGCCGAAGACAAAGTGTGTGGGCCAGCCGGCAAACAGGGGAATCAGCGCCGGCACGCCGATGTCGCCGCAGTGAAGGACGGCGTCTACTCCCGCCGACTGTAATGCGGCCACTCCCTCCGCGGCATACCGCAAATGCCCGTGCGTGTCGCTAATGATTCCCAGTCGCATAACGGCTGCTTTCGTTAACGGAGCGACCATCAGGGAGCATCTCGACGGTCGAGATTGAACTCGATGCAACATCTCATAAACTCCCGGTCATTGCGGTCGTCGATAAGCACATCGCCGCCAAGCCGGCGGAGGTAAGTCGCCACGAACCGCGTCGTCCCCGTTGACACCTTGATCGAGAATGAACGACCGGTCAAGCCGGCAATCAGAATCGTCGTCAAGTTCGTCCGGCCCGGCAACGGTGCGGGCGGGGTTGGGTGCCGTCAGATTTGATGGCAACAGCGCGGTTCCGCGACAGTCGGGATGGGGAGGAGGAATCATCCACGAGGCCTCCGACAGGTGCGGTCGCCGCGGCGTCCACTCCCAAACCGACGGCTTTGTCGTCGGTCGATGGGGGGCCGGTCCTCGTCCTCGCCAGTTGGGCATCGGACGCGTCCCCAGCGGTGTTCGACGGCAAAGCCGTCGGCTTGGGAGTGCATTTCATGCATGGAAGAACTCATGCATGGATGAGCGGCCTGTGGGACATCCTGCGTGCCCCTCCCGCGAATCACAAGTCGACACGCTCGTACCGAAATCCCCTCCTGCACCCGTCGCGTGCTTGATATTCCCTATTAGGGTTTCCCTGAGACGCGCACTGTAGGATAATGCGGCGGTCGAATACGCATCGCAACTGTCTCAGCCGGAGATGCCCTATGTTGACGATCCTTGGCGACCAGAGTTCCCGATTCTGTGACGGTGGTTCGCGACGAGGCTTTCTGAAGGTCGGTCTGCTGGGACTCGGAGGTCTGTCGCTGACGGACGTCTTGCGACAACGTGCACAGGCCCGCGAAAACGACGGGAACGTCCGTAAGACGTCGGTCATCTTCGTGGAACTGGCTGGCGGTCCGACGCAATTTGAAACGTACGATCCCAAGCCACAGGCGCCGGTCGAATATCGCGGTCCGTGCGGTGCGATCAGTACGTCGGCGCCGGGGTCATTCTTTTGCGAGTTGCTGCCGGCGCAAGCGGCGTTGCTCGACAAGTTAACGATCATTCGCTCGATCCATCACGGAAAGAATTCGCACGATCCCTCGAGCCATCTGACGCAAACCGGCTACTACAAGTCCGGAACCAAAGGGGGGCCGAATGAGATGCCGTGTCTCGGCTCGATCGTGGCGAAGATGCGCGGTGCGAATGCGGACGCCATGCCGGCCTATGTGGCTGTGCCCGGTGTGATGCGCAATGGGGGCTCGGCATTCCTGGGGAGGAGCTTCGAGCCTTTTGAAACACAGAGCGACCCGAATGGAAAGCGCTTCGAGGTCAAGAACCTGGCGCTGTCCAAATCACTCAATAGTGCTCGATTGAATGATCGCAAGACATTACTCGCCTCGCTCGATGCACAACGCGATCTCATGGACCTTGGCGGCTCGGCTGCCGCATTGGACGAATTCACGCAACAGGCGCTCGATCTCGTTTCCGGACCGCGGGCCCGCCAGGCGTTCGATATCGCCCGCGAGAAGGATGCCATGCGTGATCGGTACGGACGCAATACGGTCGGACAAAGCCTGTTGCTGGCACGACGGCTCGTGGAGAGCGGCGTCACCTGTGTGACGGTTCGCGTGACTGGCTGGGACGATCACTCGCAATTACTGAAACGGGCGCGCCCCCGCACGGCCGCCTACGATCAGGGACTTGCAGCACTCGTCACCGATCTGTCCGATCGCGGATTGCGTGATGATGTCCTCGTCGTCGCCATGGGTGAGTTCGGCCGGACGCCGCGGGTCAACCGCACCGCAGGCCGTGACCACTGGGGTGCTGTGATGAGTGTGCTGCTGGCAGGGGGCAAGCTCCCGTCCCGGCGTGTTCGGGGCCTCAACTCAGGTGAGGTCCCCGTCAATGCCGTACCGCCCCCGAAAATGTGCTGGCTGTCGTTTATCGTCATCTGGGGATTGATCCCGGGCGACGTTCGATGACTTTCGGGCGGCCGCGGTATGTTCTTGAAGAACGCGAACTGATTCGCGAGATCATCTGAAGCCGCTCTGCAACTATGCTCACCGATCAACAACTCGCGAGAAGTATCACCGCGACGGGTTCGTCACTCCGGACTTTCGATTGCCGGAATCGGTTCTGTCGGACATTCGGGCGGCTTATGCAGAAGCTCGTCGAAAGACACCCGGAATTCAGCGACTACTGCTCCGCCTTGCTGGCATACGACACCTGGTTTCTGACCGTGGCGCGGGTTCCCGAGATTCTGGAGATGGTCTCGCAGGTGCTGGGCGATGACGTCGCGCTCTGGAACTGCAGTTTCTTCGCCAAGCCGGCGCGGGTGGGATCCAGGACGCCCTGGCATCAGGACGGCGAGTACTGGCCGATCGAGCCGCTGGCGACCTGTACGGTCTGGATTGCCGTGGATGCCTCGACTCCGGAGAACGGATGTCTGCGGGTGATTCCCGGCTCGCATCGCTCGCAGCAACTCGCACAACACGAGGAGAACAACGCTCCCGGTCTGGCGCTCAATCTGGAACTGGAACGGTCGCAGTTCGACGAGTCGACGGCCGAGGACATCATTCTCGAACCGGGTCAGGTGTCACTGCACGATGTTTATCTCTACCACGGCTCAGAGGCCAACACGTCCGACAAGCCGCGGCGTGGGATGACGCTTCGGTATATGCCGACAACCTCCGTCTACGAGCACGATCGTCCGACTCGCTTCAAACGCGAGGGGGTGCTCGAAATGTCTCAGCGGACCGTGTATCTGATGCGCGGCATTGACCGCTCCGGGAAGAACAACTTCCGCATGCGGTATTGAGACGCTGAGATGTCCCATTCCGACGGCTGCGCCTTCGGACGACGTTTACGGTGCGTTGAATGCGCGCCTGTCCAGAATGGAGCGCTGGAGCACCGTTGTCCGACGGCGGAGCCGGCGGCTTGGGAATGGAATCCCAGGGGTTGATCCGTGGGCCTCGCGAATCAGCGGACCGATCATCATCGTTCCGCCACGGGAAATGTCAGCGTTTGGCGGCCGCCGCGGCGAGCGCGTCGATATGTTTCTCGGCGTCTTCGATCAGTGGATCGAACTGCGGAATCTCAACGGCGTTCTGACCTTGCTCGTACTTGCGAAACCCGAACAGGTAGGTGAAGTTCTGCGGACGCCAGCGGTGAAAGAATAACTCGTTTTTGGCGAGAATGGCGGACCGCAATTCGGCCGCCGGCACGGTATCGAAGTCGAAGTCGGAAACCGACGCTGCCGGCGACGTCTGCTCGACGAGCCAACGGGCCGTCTGACGATACCCGGCGTCTGTCAGATGGAGGCCGTTGAATGTGAGCGGGGGATCTCCTGCCGCTTGCGAGGCCTGCTGTTTCGGCCGCAAATCAATCACGGGAAGTCGTCGATCTCCGGCCAGGTTGCGGATCGCGTCGGCATAACGGGCGACCTCCCGATTGTAAGCTGTCACAATGGGATCGTCCGCGGCTGGCCCAGCGGGGAACGCTGCCGCTTCCATTTCCAACGGCAAGATGAGCACCAGTCGCCGGTCGACCGACTGAATATCGTCAAGCAGCCTGGCATACTGCGCGACGAACGCGTCGCGACGTTGCTCGCCGTCAAACGCCTCGTTGTTGCCGTAGGCGATCAGAACGATTGTCGGATTGACGTCGCGCACTTGTTCCAGAAGGCGCTCGTATCCCAGGTGCGGCTCGAACAATCCGCGCGACTCGCCCCAGACGGTGTCGCCGCTCCACCCCAGGTTTCGGAACGTGATTTGCTCACCTGCATGAACCGCGGTCAGCAATGTCTCCCAGTACCCGAACTGCTGCTCGCGCTCGATCAAGGTTCCCCCGAGA
>JAHBXU010000240.1 GCA_019636315.1 Planctomycetaceae bacterium
TGCTTGCATCGCGGCAGCAGGGCAAGCATGCTAAGCGCGGGGTGGAAGTCGCAGCATGCTCACGCCGCTTCGCGACGTGAGCATGGCACCCCCTGCCATACGGCATCGCGCAGCAGGGCAAGCATGCGGGGAACGCGGGAGGGGTGGGGATGCGACCGCATCGCAAAACGTGTCGACGCTTCAATGACACGGGGCATGCACATTTTCTGACGTTTTCCTGTTTTCGACGCCAACCGCTGTTGAACAGAGATCGCTCGCGCCTATGGATGCTGGAAAGCATCGATCGGGCGCGGAGACAGCACGGGCTTCATTTATGGGCATATGTCCTCATGCCCGAGCATGTGCACCTGTTGATCTGGCCGACTCGGGTCGCGTATTCGATTTCCGCCATCCTGAAGTCGTTGAAACAATCGGTTTCTCGGCGAGCGATCGCTTTTGTGAAGAGAAACGCTCCAGGGTTTCTTCAGCGGCTGGAGGACCGACAACCGAATGGCCGACTCTCGCACCGTTTTTGGCAGCGCGGCGGCGGATTTGACAGCAATCTCACGGAGACTCAAACGATCCGGCGAACGATCGAATGCATTCATGCGAATCCCGTTCGTCGAGGGTTATGTGTGAGTCCGTTCGACTGGTGCTGGTCCAGCGCGATTGAAATGGAGCGACCGGGGACGGGGCTGTTGCAACTGAATCTCGAGTCGTTGCCGCAGACCGATGCGGGTTGACCCTGCGGCATGCTTGCCCTGCTGCGCGATGCAAGCATGGCACCTAGCGGTCTTCTGTTTGGCGTGGGCTCCTCAGGACGAACCGCTCCTCCACACGAGCGGCCCTGGGGGAACGTGGCGCCGTGGCGCGAATTTCCCGGGCTTCTCTGTTGCAGCCGGGATGGACTCGCTATACTGCCGGGCTCGCTTATTGACAGGAATGAACCGTATGCCGAATCTTGTTGAATACATCGCGTTGGCGGAGAAGCCCAGTCTCCGGGAGAATGAACTGAACTTCTCCGTGGGGGACACGGTCGACGTGCATACCCGCATTCTGGAAGGAGATAAGGAGCGAATCCAGATCTTCTCCGGAGTGGTTATTGCCAAGCGGGGGGCTGGAATGCGGGAGTCGTTTACCGTTCGCCGCATCGTCGCAGGCGAAGGGGTGGAGCGGACTTTCCCGGTCCATTCGCCCAAAGTGGCCGACGTCAAAGTCAAGCGGCACGGACGTGTCCGCCGCGCCAAGCTGTACTACCTTCGCGAGCGGATCGGCAAATCGACGCGTCTGCGGGAACGTCAGGCCAAGAAGGGCGAAGTCGAAACCCACAGCTGACGGGGCGTTGTTTGATCAGCCGCCGTCGGCCATTGCAGTGCTTCACACATGGCCACACGAGGCTTCTTCAATCGCCTCTTGGGGGACCGCGGAGAACGCGCGGCTGCGAAGTTCTTGCGACGGCAGGGATATCGCATTCTGGCCCGCCAGTCCCGGAGCCGCATTGGCGAGATCGACCTGATCGCCCTGGATGGCGGGACGCTTGTTTTTGTTGAGGTGAAGACCCGGTCGTCGCATGCCGCGGGCCATCCCAGTGAGGCGATCACGCTGGCCAAGCAGAAACAACTGACTCGGGCTGCTCTCGCCTGGCTCAAGCGTCGCCGGTTGCTCGAACAGCGCGGCCGCTTCGATGTCGTCGCCATCACCTGGAATGATTCCGGCCCGCCGCAAATCGAGCACTACATCAATGCATTTGAGCCGGTCGGCTCGGGGCAGATGTTTTCCTGACAGCCGGTCTGGTGATCGCGTCCGTCAGTACCAGATGGTAAAGCCCGCCATCACACCGTGCAGGCTCGTGCCGCCGATGCGGAGCACGTCATAGCCGGTGAACAGTTCCAGATGCTTGTAGACGACGCCGATGGTCGTCTTGGAATGCAGGAGGCCCGTGTCGCCGATGCTGCCGGCGTCGAGCACGCTGCGGACGACGAGAGGGCGAGTGGGAAACCAGTCGACGCCGTAGGTGAAGTTGACGCCGAGGTCGGTGTCGTCTCCGTCCAGCCAGTTGACGCCCAGGCCTGTATAGAACTGCACGTGCTCACTCTGGGCGAAGCGGAAGATGAGGTTCGCATCGCCGGTCCACAGCGTTTCGCGGCCGCCGCGCACGTCCTCCGACCAGGAGTTCCACTCGGTGTCGATTCCGAACCGTGAGGTCGTGTCGAGTTGCAACCGCCCGCCGACCCGCTCCAGCCCGGAGAAGTCGCTGGCAAACTCGCTCGTATAGCGGAGTCCGAAGGGTTTACACCACGATTCGCCTTCGTGGTTGAAGACCAGATATCCCTCGTGTCCGTCGTCGTACGGTGCGGAGGGGAAGGACGCGTTCAGGACGTAATCGTCATCGATGAGAGCCGCCGGTCCCCACCAGGGAGCGGTCAATGCGAAGAAGATCGGCGGTCCGATGACTGCGCTGAAGTGTGCGCTCCAGGAATCATCGCAATGGTCGTCGCGCCGTTTGCGGCGCCGCGGTGGTTCTTCTTCGTCGTCCGCACGGGGGGCCGTCACGTCGCCGCGGACAGAGCGCTGAACGTCTTCGAGTTCGCCCGATCGGACGGGCGGGCATGTCCACAGCAACGACGCGCCGGCGACGGCCGTCATGAGGGGGATTCTAAAGCCGCGGTGCAGTCGAGACATCTGCAGACCCTCCGGGCGAGCGGCGGAAGGTAGCATGTCCAACTGATCAGGCCCAGTACAATCTGCGTGGGAGCATTTCAGAATTCACCCAAGGGGCGTAGATTACCGAAAGGGTCCGATTCAGCGGCCTCGAATCGGAAGTTCCAGCCGGAGGAGACCGTGACGTATTGGTGGAGTTATGCCGCGTCCGGAGGTACGGTTCTCTGACCGGGGGAGTTCACGACGGAGACGCCGAGGCGGTGGGTGACAAGCGAACGGATGGGATCGTTCCATTTTGGCATCTCCACCAATTGCGGACGAGGTTGATGTTCGTTGACGCGTTGGGTGACAATTGGCGAGAGCCTCAGGATTGATGACGCAGTATGATTCGTGGCGTTCGCCATTTTCTGGAGCTGATCCGCTTTAGCCACACGGTGTTTGCGTTGCCGTTTGCGCTCCTGGCGGCCGTGTTGGCCTGGCGGGAGGCGCCGTTTCGCTGGCAGGATCTGTGCGGCATCCTGTTGTGCATGGTATGCGCCCGGTCGGCGGCGATGGCGTTCAATCGGTTGGTCGATCGAAGGATCGATGCCGCGAACCCTCGCACGTCAAAGCGTCATCTGCCGGCGGGGTTGCTGAGTGTTCCTGCGGTGGTGCTCTTCACCGTGATCAGTAGTGCGGCGTTCATCGCGTCGACGCTGCTGTTTCTTCCGAACCGCTGGCCGCTGGTGCTTTCGATTCCCGTGCTGCTCTTTCTGCTCGGATATTCGTTTGCCAAGCGATTCACGGTGTGGTGCCATTATTGGCTTTCGGCAGCGCTCATGCTTTCTCCGGTCGCGGCGTGGCTTGCTCTGACGGGGACGCTGACGTGGACGCCCGTGCTGCTGGCGGGCGCGGTATACTTCTGGGTGGGGGGATTCGACATTCTGTACGCCTGCCAGGATGTGGAGTTCGATCGGGAACGCGGCTTGCGAAGTGTGCCCGCCCGCTGGGGTGTGGACCGGGCGTTGCGGATGGCGCTGTGGAGCCACGTCGGCACGATCGCATGCCTCCTCGCACTTTGGCATCAGGCGGCGCTCGGCCCGGTCTTTCTGACAGGAGTGATCCTTGTCGCCATGCTGCTTGCGTACGAACACTGGCTCGTGCGGCCGGATGATCTGACGCGCGTCAACGTGGCATTCTTTCAGGTGAACGCAATCATCAGTCTGGGACTGCTGGGCGTGGGGGTTGTCGACGTCTGGCTGGGGAGGTGAGAGTGGTGAGTGGTGCGGAGTTGAGGACTGCTTGTGAGACGAACGCCGCAGCCGCATTGCTTATACCAAGCCGATGGCTTCGCCGTCGGACGGTGGTGATTCCATTCCCAACTTGCTCGAGTCGACCTTCTCCCGGTCGCTGACCGACGGCAGAGCCGTCGGCTTGGGAGAGACTCGCTTATGTCAACTGAAGTCCGATCATCGCATGCGCAGAGAGAGGGAAGGGAGAGTGTCATGCTGGGGCCGCTGTGCGAGGCGATCATCTATGTGGCCGACATGGACGCTCAGGTCCGGTTCTATCGTGACCTGCTTGGGCTGAAGGTCGCCTCTCCCGCAGACCGGGATTCTTTCTCCGATGAGTATTGGGTCACATTCCAGACCGGGGAGTGCACGCTTGCGCTGCACGGCGGTGGGCATCAGGACTTTGGCCGGGACGCGCCCAAGTTCGTCTTCCGTGTCGAGGATGTCGCGACGGTTCGTGAGACGCTGATTTCCCGCGGCGTCCCGTTCGGTGAGATTCGGTCCCCCGCACCCGGAGTTCAGGTTGCTGACGGCACGGATCCCGAGGGCAATGTGTTCGCGATCGAGAGCGCCAGCTGAACGTTCATTCCGTCATCGCCATGTTCCCTTGATGATCGGGTCAAGCCCGATGATCCGTAGAGTCCGACTTGATACAATGAGGCCATGCGATAATTCGAAATGGAAACCCGCGTTGGGCGCCCTCGCTCTGCTGGTCGTCTTGTATTCGCTGTCGATTGGACCGGCGTGCTGGATTTGCATGCGGTTGGACCCATTAAAGGATGCGCATGTGCAGCGGGTGGTCGGCCTTTCCTATACGCCAGTGGTTTGTGGCCTGTTGCATGGTCCTCAGACCATCAAGGTTGCGGCTGATTGGTTTATCCAACTCGGTGCACCGGCCGGGACAACCGTGAATCGCTGGGATTGGACGGGCATTCGCTGGACTCAGGGTGAGTGGAATATCACGTTCCTCGGTTGGTGAGAAAGGATTGTAAGATCATGGTCAAAACCGTCTCCACGATGTTGCCGCTCGGGAGCCAGGCTCCGAGCTTCTCTCTGCCGAATGTCGACGGCCGCACGGTGTCGCTGTCAACGTTTGACGGCACTCCCGGACTGCTGGTGATGTTCGTTTGCAATCACTGTCCGTTCGTAATCCATCTCCGCGAGGATCTGGTCAAATTTGCAAAGGAGTATCAGGAGAAGGGGCTCGCCGTCGTTGCGATCAGCTCGAATGATGTCGAGGACTATCCGCAGGATGGTCCCGACAAGATGCGGGAGGAAGCTGAGACACACGGGTACTCGTTCCCCTATCTCTACGATGCGACCCAGGACGTTGCGAAGGCGTATCATGCGGCCTGCACGCCCGACTTCTTCCTGTTCGATGCGAATCGCAAGCTCGTTTACCGGGGGCAGTTTGACGACAGCCGCCCGGGCAGCGGAATTCCCATTACGGGTCAGGATCTTCGCGCGGCATGCGACGCGGTCCTCGCGGGTCAGCGCGTGCCCGCCGAGCAGCGGCCCAGCATTGGCTGCAACATCAAATGGAAAGCGGGACGCGAGCCGAGCTACTTTACGGGCCAGCCGGCCGTTTGATGCCGCACATGCACGGCATCGAACCGTGCCAAGGTGAGCGCGAGCCAAGGTGAGCGCGAGAAGGGGCGACGACGATTGGTCACTGGTCGTTGTTGCGACCCTGCTCGGCTTCGCGTTGTTCGTTGCGCAGGCGCGTCAGCAGTCGTCCCCAGACGACATAATGGATCGCGAAGAACATGACTCCGCCGCCGAAAACGAGCACCAGGCCGCGCACCTGGGGCAGGACGAGCGACGCGATCCCCAGGAATGCGAATCCAACTAGGCAGATTCCAATCAGCGCGGCGAACGTTGCCGCGTCCTTGTCGGCCGTGTTGCGTTGCCGCGGCGTGGGCAGGCGGGGGAGGTCAGGGGCCATTGCAGGTCCCCTCGGCCAGCAGCCTCTGGAGCGCGAGGTTTCGTGAGTAGATGCCTTCCTCGAGCGATTCGAGGATGCGGGATTCCGTGGCGAGGAATCCGAGTAATCCGCCCGGCGGCTCAAACTCGACGCGGTCGATCACGACGGTGGCCCCGTCCTCTTCAAGAAAGTGATGTTCGTGCAGCCAGGCTTTCATGGGGCCTTTCACCTGGCGTTCGATGTATCGGTGTGGCCGCTCGAATTCGATGATTTCGTGGACGGCCGCCTGCACTTGTCCGAGTCCCTGAATCTGGAACTCCAACTGCGAGCCCTGCTGGAACCGCTCGGGCGCGGAGAGGAAGACCAGACCGAGTTGGCCGGCGGACATGCGCTCGTGATTTCGCGTCACGCTGAAAAAGTCGAACACGGCATCCGGAGGATGCTCGACGACGAACCGGTCCTCAAACAGAGCCATCGTTCGGGTCCACGGGAAGAAACAGGACAATCGGGCGGCCACGCTCCGTAATGGTAGAGCGCGACGAACCGCGACGGAAGGACGGCTGCGAAGAATCCGCAGTCAGCGGGCGTGCAGGAGCGGATGTCGGTACGGGAGTGTCGCCGGGTAGTTCGCGGGAGGGAACGCACGATTTCCGATAGCCGTTCCTCCGTGCACGAACATGACGCAAATCGATCCCAAGCCGACGGACTGGCCGTCGGTCGATGGTGGGACGGCCATT
>JAHBXU010000241.1 GCA_019636315.1 Planctomycetaceae bacterium
ATATGAGCGCGTGCACTTCGGGAAGGCGCGGCATATCGCTGGCCGGCCTGTGTCGAAGGTTCAGTTTGATCGGGCATTGCGCTGGACGTCAAGCGACATGCTCCGGCCCATCAACGACCGAATCGTGGTCAGCGACTTCCAGTGAATGCGCGGTATCGAACGCGCTCTGATTCAATCGTCGCAGAGTCAACCGGAGGTGTTTCGGCGCACACTCGAAATTGCGTCGAACAGACTCACACGAATCGGTTCGAGGTTGTCAGCGATGTGTCAGCGAACTCTTCAAATCTTCGATAATAAATCGATACTCTGTGTAATCGTTAGAGAGTCGGAATCGGCGTCTGACACCATCTCCAATTCCGGGCAGGTGAAGGTCCTACGATCGGTTGCGACCGCGCGATTCGGCGCGACCTCCGGAGCCGAAGGTTGCTGGTTCGAATCCAGCCGGGGATATTCTTAAGGGTCATCGCATTGCCGCGGCTGTCGGCATTCGTTGAGTTCGCTCTGCTTGCAGAATTGTCAGCCATCATCTGGACACTGCATGCGCAGCTCCTTCATGCGGGGCGCGGCGGAGATTCGGCCCCGGTCTGAGTAGCGCGGACGATCAACAGACAATGATCGTTGTCGCTCGCAAGTCATCCGGCGACAGGGAACGGTCCACTCTGCCTCGTGCATTGGTGCAGCTCTCACGGTTTGCTCGTCATGGGGTGTCGTCACGTTTGATTGCGGAGTCTCTGATGGGTGCCGTGCTCTCACGCCGCGAGGCGGGTGAGCATGCGACGAACCGAATGATGATTGGAACATGGAACACGTCCGTTCCATTTGTGGACTTCAGTGCGGCGATGCAGGCGGTCAGTCGTGTCAATCTCTCGCAAGTGCATCGTTGCGATTCGGATCGGGTTCGGGTAGCCTGTACCCGTCGTGTTCCGGCATGGCTTGCTCCGTTCAAAAACAAAGCCCCGCTTCTTGGGGTGCGGGAGTGAGTGGAGCGATTGACTGCAGTTCTTTAGACGGTGGGCGTTCGTCAGTTCCGTCGGATGTTTTCATTCAGCTGGTTTCCGCCAGCGCTTCATTTTCGATCCAGTTTCAATTCCGGGGATGTTCTTCGGAGCTATTGTCCTGTTCTGACTCAATTCTTTTGGGGAGGGTTTAGGATGGTGCGACATGCGCGTGCCCGTAGGGCATTTACACTGATCGAGTTGTTGGTGGTGATTGCAATCATCGCCATCCTGATCGCGCTCCTGCTGCCGGCGGTGCAGCAAGCGCGCGAAGCGGCCAAGCGGACGCAGTGTAAGAACAATCTGAAGCAGATCTGCCTGGCAATGCACAACTATCACGACACGTTTGGCTCCTTCCCGCCAGGGGCCATTCTTCGCGATCGGCATCTGTACCCGTATTGTTCGATGCAAGGCAGCCCAGACAATGACTCGGGCGCTCCGTGGCCCGTCCTTCTTCTGCCGTATCTGGAACAGACCGCTCTCTACCAGACCTTCAGTCCGGAAGGGTCATGGTTCCCCCGCTGGGACTTCCGCAATGGGATTTATGTCCCGCAGAACTACACGGCGCAGGAAGTCGACAGCCCGCCGATGTACCGGTGCCCGAGCAACCCCAATGCCAGCAAGGAGCGTTACATCCTCACGTACTACGGCTGCCAGGGGGGAGGCGATACGCACTTGCTGGTGACGTACCAGGACAACTCCGGTATCAAGGCGAATCCGCTTGGACCATGCTACTCGACTGCTCCGGGGAATCCCACCGGGCGTATGTTCTGGGACAACGGCATCCTGTACACGAACTCGAATACTTCGGTCAGCGAGATTCGCGACGGCACGTCGAATACGATCATTGTCGGCGAACAAATGTACGTCGGACTCAAGAAGGTCTACACGGACTTCGCCGGCAGCGGCAATAGTTTCCACTGGACCTGGACCAGCGGCTCGCGCGCTCATCCGGGCGGAAACCCGCATCACTCCTCGTTGACTGCCACCTATGACGGCATTAATAACCCGAGCGTCACGTACACCCATGCCCAGGCTAAAGAGATCGGCGGTGCCGCCCGTGCTCACGGACAGCAGATGTTGACCTTCAGCAGCTGGCACACTGGCGGCGCCCATATGGGCTTTGCGGACGGTTCGATTACGTTCCTCAGTCAGAACATGGACCTCGCCGCTTATCGTTTGATGGGACCGCGAGCGGACAACAGAGTGATTGGAGCTTTCTAATGTTCGTACGACGAATGTCTTCCCAGCCGATCGTTTTCCGGGCGGCCAGCGCGTGCCTGCTAACGCTCTTGGCTGGTTGCGGCGGAGTCAGCGATGGCCCCGACCGGCACAATATCTCCGGTAAGGTAACGTTCGACGGGGCTCCGGTAGTGGATGGGATGATCGTCTTCGAACACGCGGAGACGAAGTTCAAGTCGGCCTGTCCAATCTCTGATGGCTACTACGAGAACGAGAGCGACAAGGGCCATTTGGGTGGCAAGTACACGGTCACCGTCCAGGGCAACCAGGCCAAGTCGGTTGCCGGCATGCCGCCGGCGCCACTGTGGAAAGGGGTCTGGACAAAGGAAGTGGACCTGCCTGCGGAATCGACCAAGATGGACTTCGAAATCACGAAGGCCGAGGTCGATGCCGCGCCGCCTGCCCCCACGAATCCCGCCGACCAGTCCTGAGCCGGCCGTCACAGGTCGGTTTGCTGGAAGAAACGCGAAATGCCGCTGTGCTCGCCACAGCGGCATTTCTTTTCGAGTTCACTTTGAGCCACGGCAGCGAGAATCACAACCCGACGCGTCGGGGAGGTCGATCTCCGGGATCGTTCCCAATTCCTGTCCTCGGACACGTATCGGGTGACGATTTTCCGGCATCGCTCGCGTATTCGAGCGTATTCAAACAGTCTGTGAAAAATGGCGCCTCATCCCCTCGGTGAATGTGGGGCGCGCCTGCTTATGCAACGGCTTGAGCCGCGCGGCCGCAAATTCCCGAACGTTCCTCCCCATTGTACGTTGGGGCGATTGGATCCGGCTTTGGCGGAAAACCGCCTTCTCGTCCGTCGGGACAGTTCCTAGGATGTGGGCCAACGGTTCTGCGGCCTCGGCATGATGTATACTGGAATAGGGCGGTGGAGCAACCGCTTCCACTGACTGGCCGGGCCGACAGGACGGTTTCACGCACTTCAAGACGCTCTGATCGCCGCTCAGGGAAGTCGGACGATCACTTGAGAAAAGACACCCGTAGATCCTCAGCACCTGACATGGAAGTTCTTCAAGCTGTCGAATTTGAGATGACGCCGACCCGCCCGTACTCCGCGGCGGAGTCGGCCTCGCAGGAATTGCAGAACCAGTTCGAATCGCTCATCCGCAGTCCGCAGGTGAGCTGGCAGATGAGCTATCGCCTGCTGAAGCCCCTGGGGGCCGGCGGGCAGGGAGTCGTGTTCCTCGCGGACCGGATCAACCCCCACGATTTGTCGTTCCGCCTGGCTCTCAAGTTCTATCGGCCGGACGTGTACGCGGACGTCGAGAGCTACCAGCAGGACATGGCCCGCATCGCCCGTGTGGCGATGAAGCTTGCCCGCCCGCAGCAGGACCATTTGCTGGATGTCTTCAATGTCGTCGTGTCGGACGGCGTGCAAGTGGTGCCCATGGAATGGGTCGACGGCATCGATCTGGCGCATCTGCTGCGACCGCATCTGCTCGAAATGGTCCGCGAGCAGGTGGATGATGTCCGTTGGGCGCACGTCAACGACGTCATTGTGACACAGGCCAAGTCTCAGTTGCGGCTGCAACCGGGGGCAGCGAGCGCGATTCTCCGCGATTGTCTGGCCGGATTGGCGTCGCTGCATCGCGAAGGGATCGTGCACGCGGATATCAAACCGGCGAACGTCATGATCAAGCGGACGGGCACCTGCAAACTGATCGACTTCGGTTCGTCGTTCCATGTGGACGACCTGCCCCAGCGTCCGACATGGACGCCGCGCTACGCAGCGGTGGAAGTGCTGCAGGGAGACATCCCGTCGGCCGTCTCGGATCTGGCCAGCCTGGGCTATGTCTTCGTGGAAATGCTTTCGGGGGAGTATCCCTTCGCAGCCGCCCGCTCGCCGGATGATCTGATCGCCGCGAAACGACGGTTGCCGGATGAGCTGGTGAAACTGCTGCCGAAAGGGGTCGCCGAGAACAAGCGGTTGCTGAGCCTGATTCGGCGGTTGATCGATCCGGAGCCGACGAACCGATTTCCGTCGGCGGAGGCGGCCGATCTCGGCCCCGATGGTGCGGCGGAGTTTCAGAAGCAGCTTGTCAAAGGCAATCTCTCCAGCGAATACGCCAACGACATCCGTCTGCTGCTGGAAGAGCTCGAGTGAGGATGCGAGTCCGCGGCCGACAGGAGGCACGCACATCATCTGCGCTCACCGCGAGTGCTCTCAGCATCGATGGCAACAGTGAGGTCAAGCGACAGCCGGGATTGGGGGAAGGAAATCTCCACAAGAAGTCCGGCATACGGAGCTGCCGCAACATCCACTCCCAAGCCGACGGCTTGGGATCGCTCTGCAGGATGTTCATGCACGAATAGGCGGCCTTCGGAAATCGTGCGCGCCTCAGCCGCGGACCATGCGGCGACACGCCCGTGCCGAAATCCGTTCCCGCCGCTCTCGTCCGATGTGGGGGCGGAACGCTACCCTCGATGCGTGCGGGACGTTATGCTCGCCAGAACGCTCCACGGGGCTTGGCCGGCGTCGCCGGGCAGGCTTCGACCGCCCGTGTTTCGACGCGTGTCGGAGTGAAGACGTCCCGGAATGTCCGGCGACGATCCGCCGCGTTGTTGACGATTCGCCGCGGCGGGTGTCCTCTGTATGTCCCGCCTTGATTCCCCAAAAGCAATTCGATGCCCGCCAAGCAGCCTCTCACCGCGGTCCAGTGGCTCATCTGCATTATCGCCTCGATCGGCTTTGCGTTCGACATCTATGAGTTGTTGATGCTGCCGCTGATTCTGCGGCCCGCGTTGTTGGAGTTGCTCAACGCCGCGCCGGGGAGCGAGGCGTTCAATCTGTGGCGCGGGTTGCTGTTCTTTATTCCCGCCTTTGTCGGCGGCATTTTCGGCTTGCTCGGCGGTTACTTGACGGACCGGCTCGGCCGGCGGCGAGTCCTCACGTGGAGCATCCTGCTATATGCGTTCTCCGCGTTCGCGGCAGGCTTCTCGACCAACATCTGGATGCTGCTCTTCTTCCGCTGCACAACGTTTATCGGTGTCTGCGTGGAATTCGTCGCAGCCGTCGCCTGGCTGGCGGAACTCTTTCCGGATCCCCAGCGCCGCGAAAAGGTCCTGGGCTATACACAGTTTTTCTCTTCCTTCGGTGGATTGCTCGTCGCGTACGTCAATGGCTGGATCGTGGTGAATGCCTCCAGCTTTCCTGGCATTGCTATTCCTGAATGGCTGGGATTTCTGGGAACGATTGGCGATGCGCACGCTCCCTGGCGATTCACGCTGATGTCGGGACTTATCCCGGCAATCCCACTGGTCCTTATCCGACCGTTCCTGCCGGAATCGCCGGCGTGGTTGGAGAAGAAAGTCGCCGGCACCCTGAAGCGTCCCAGCCTCGGCCAACTCTTCGAGCCCGCACTCCTCAAGACGACGATCATCACGACGTTGATGTTCGCTTGCAGCTATGGCGCGGCATTTGGCGCCATTCAGCAGATTCCACAAATCGTCCCCGGATTGCCTGAGGTCCGCGCCCGCGTCGAGCAGGCGACCGAGAATGCTCCAGATGTTCCCGAGCAACGCATCCGTGGCGAGATTGTGCAGAAGACGGCGGCGGACGTCACGAAGATTCAGGAATACGGCGGACTGACGGGTCGCTTTCTGCTCGCCTTCCTGGCAACGATTATTATCAGCCGGCGATGGCTGTTGAGAGTGTTCCTGTTGCCCGGGTTGATCCTGATGCCGATCGCGTTCGGGTATTTCGCCATCACGAGCCAGAACCTGCTGCAGATCGGCATCTTTCTTGTCGGACTGTGCACGGTGGCTCAGTTCAGTTTTTGGGGCAACTATCTGCCGCGCGTGTTTCCCGTCCACCTGCGTGGCACGGGTGAAAGCTTCGCAGCGAACATCGGCGGACGAATGATCGGCACATCGTTCGCCTGGGTGACGAGTTCGCTCTCACTTCATATGCCGGGTGAGACCGATCCGATTCGCATGGCGACGGCCGCGGCGCTCATTGGGACGAGCGTTTATGTCGTCAACATCGTCCTGAGTTTCTTCCTGCCCGAGCCGCCGGAGGAAGATCTTCCGGAATGAGCCTGCGGAACCCGATGGTCAGACGCTGAGGTCGCCGGCGTTTCGATTGGCAAGAACGTCGGCGAACCGATCGCGGATCGGTCGGACGACATCCGCGATAAAGGCCTCCACCTGCTGCGGAGCGCGACCGACGTATCGTGAGGGATCGAGGGCATCGGCCAGATCGACCCGAGCGAAAGCCGCATCGTCACGGAGCCGTTCGAGCAGGTCGTTCGCCAACCCACGTTCCTTGACCTCAGCCGCCGCCGCCTGACTGTGGCGGCGGATCACTTCATGGAGT
>JAHBXU010000242.1 GCA_019636315.1 Planctomycetaceae bacterium
TTTGTCCCGCGCGCGGTCCGACATCGAGGTTCCATTACGTCTGGACAGGAAGCTGACAATGCGACTTCGACTTGATCGACGCGTCCCGTTTCCGGACTTGAAAGCGACTCTTTCGGCCCGCACGAATGGATCGGCAGCGAGATGTTTGATAACGTCCGGCTTGCCAAATGGTTGTGATGCAATCTGGGTAACCCGACTTCGGAGAGCGCTGAACTTCAAGAGGTTATCCGTCAGAACCGACGTCGTCGTGCGACGATTGGTTAAAGGTTCTGTTGTGCGCAAACTTTCCAAGTGGCGAATGGACTGCGGATGACGCGGATTCTGCGGATACAGGCGGAAAATCGGGTCGCCGGCCGCCTGGCGAGAGCACTTCCAATCTGTTCCTGATGAGCCAAACCTGAACTGAAGAAATCTGTGACAATCCGCCTGATCCGCGGTCCAACAGGAATCAATCGCGGCCATGAGCCGCATCGCGCGATCCGCAGTGATTTGTATGAGTGTGAAATCCCCATGAGCGATACTCCCATCGAGCGTCTGTCGCGCGCCGATATCGAAGCGCGGCAGCTCGAACTCCTGCAGAAACTGCTGAAGGAGATTCACGGCAAGAATGCCTACTGGACGCACAAACTGAATGCCGCGGGGGTCTCTCCGGACGACATCAGAAGTCTGGACGACTTTCGCCGACTTCCCTTCTGCACCAAACACGAACTCGTCGAGGACCAGACGACCCACCCCCCCTTCGGAACAAATCTGACATACCCGTTGACGGCGTATCAGCGGCTCCACCAGACGTCCGGGACGACGGGGCGGCCCATGCGCTGGCTGGATACTGACGAGAGCTGGGCATGGTTCATGCGCTGCTGGGCGCAGATCTATCGGATCGTCGGGATTACTCCTGAGGACGTGTTTGCGTTCCCGTTTTCGTTTGGGCCGTTTGTGGGCTTTTGGGCGGCTTTTGATGGAGCGTATCGGTTCGGCAATCTGTGCCTGCCGATGGGAGGCATGTCCAGCGAAGCGCGGCTACGGATGATCGAGGACTTACGGGCGACCGTCGTCTGCTGCACGCCGACCTATGCTCTGCGTCTGGTCGAAGTCGCCGAGGGCGCGGGCGTCGACCTGCGCGCGAACGCCGTCCGAACGATCATTGTTGCCGGAGAACCGGGCGGCAACATCCTCCCCACGCGCGAGCGGCTCGAACAGGCGTGGGGAGCCCGTGTGTTCGACCATTGGGGGATGACCGACATCGGCTCGCTGGGCATCGAGCCGGCGGATGCTCCCGGCGGACTGTCCATTCTGGAGACGGAATGCATCGCTGAAATCATTGATCCGGCGACAGGCGAACCCGCCCCCGCCGGGACGATCGGCGAACTGGTCATCACCAACCTGGGCCGTTGGGGACACCCCGTCATTCGCTATCGGACGGGTGATCTGGTTCGCGCGGCGACAGAGCCCTGTCCCAGCGGGATGGCACTCCTGCGACTGGATGGCGGCATCCTGGGCCGCGCCGATGACATGGTCACCATCCGCGGCAACAACCTGTTTCCTTCGAGCATCGAAGCCATTCTCCGTGAGTTCGACGCCGTCGCAGAGTTCCGCATCGTCGTGGAGACGCGTCGGAGCATGCCGCATCTGAAGATCGAAATCGAACCAACGCCCCACGTCGCGGCCTCGGACGCTGTGATGGGTCTGGTCGATGATGTCGCGTATGTGCTCCAAGCGAGGCTCAATTTTCAGGCCGAGGTCATCCCCGTCCCTGTCGACAGCCTTCCGCGTTTTGAACTCAAAGGCCGCCGCCTCGTGCGGCAGGATCGGTAGTCACTTCTCTCTCACTCGGCTTCCCGTTGAAGGAGTTTCAGGCAATGAACATCCTCGGGGTGACGACGTTGCTGCAGGTGTTTGACATGCCCACGTCCGTGGCGTTCTATCGCGACGTCCTGGGGGCGCGCGTGCTCATGACTTCGGCGACAGGGGAACCGTATGACGTCTTCGACTGGGCCATGCTGCAACTGGGGAATGCGACGCTGATGCTCAACACGGCTTATGAGGCGGATGAGCGGCCTGCGTCTGTTGATGCGGCTCGTGTTGAAGCGCACACGGATACCGTCCTGTATTTTGCCTGTGAGGACGCGCGTGCCGCGTACGACTGGCTCTGTGAGCGCGCGTGGCCCGCGCAGCCGCCGGTCGAGACGTACTATGGCATGACGCAGGTTTATACAAAGGATCCCGACGGCTACGAACTGTGCTTCCAGCATCCGACGCCCCAGCCAGAGGACCGGCTTCCGCGGTGAACAGAGTCTCTGGCAGGACAATGGCAGGAACTTGATACGAGCAGTCACCCGCAGCGTCAGCGAGGGATGAGGGCGGGTCCTCGCTGATGCTGCGGGTGACGAACCATCAGGGTGAACGAAGGAAGAGATCGATGAGTGTGTTTCTGGGGATTGATGTCGGCACGAGTGGGACGAAGTCGCTCGCAGTGCGGGAAGACGGGACGATTCTCGCGTCTTCGACAATGGAGTATCCCCTCAGTAGTCCCAAACCTGGCTGGTCCGAGCAGAATCCCGAGGACTGGTGGACAGCGACTCAGGCGGGCGTTGCTGCGGTCCTTCAACGGGCGCGCATCAAACCGAAAGAGGTGAAAGGAATCGGCCTGTCCGGTCAGATGCACGGTAGTGTGTTTCTGGACAAGCAGGACGCGGTCGTTCGTCCCGCGCTGCTCTGGAACGATCAGCGGACGGCGGCGGAATGTGCGGAGATCGAGCAGCGGGCTGGCGGGCGGAAGGCTCTTATTAAACTTGTGGCCAACCCCGCGCTCACGGGGTTCACGGCTCCCAAGATCCTCTGGCTTCGCAATCACGAGCCGCGAAATTTCGACAAGACCGTGCGGGTGTTGCTTCCGAAGGACTTCGTTCGTCATCGGATGACGGGGGAGTTTGCAACGGAGGTGAGCGACGCATCGGGAACGCTGCTGCTGGATGTGCGGCAGCGGCGCTGGTCCAGATCGTTGCTCGACAAGCTGGACCTGGATGCGGGTCTACTGCCCGCCGTGTATGAGTCGGAGGAGATCAGCGGTCGGTTGTCTGCTGCGGGGGCCGCTGCGCTGGGATTGCCGCCGGGCGTGCCTGTGGTGGGCGGCGGGGGCGATCAGGCGGCCAGTGCGGTCGGGAATGGAATCGTCAAGCGGGGTGTGATCTCCGCGACAATGGGGACGAGCGGCGTGGTGTTCGCCCACAGCGACGAAGTGCAGATTGATCCGGCCGGTCGCGTGCATACATTCTGCCACGCCGTCCGCGACAAGTGGCACGTCATGGGGGTTGTGCTCTCCGCGGGCGGCAGTCTGCAATGGTATCGCAATCAACTTGGGCAGGCCGAAGTGGCCACGGCTGCCACGATGGGCGTTGATCCCTATGAGCTGATTACGGCTCAGGCGGCTCAGGCGCCAGCCGGCAGCGAGGGGTTATTCTTCCTGCCGTACCTGACCGGTGAGCGCACGCCGCACGCCGATCCGTACGCCCGCGCCGCATGGATCGGACTCAGCTTGAGACATGGCAAGTCCCACATGGCCCGCTCGGTCATTGAAGGGGCGACCTATGCGATGCGCGACAGCTTGGAGATCATCAAGGGACTGAACATCCCGGTGAAAGAGATCCGCCTGTCCGGCGGTGGAGGCCGCAGCGCCTTCTGGCGGCAGATGCAGGCGGACATCTACGGCCAGAAAGTGGTGACGATCAATGCCGAAGAAGGTCCCGCGTATGGAGTCGCCCTGTTGGCCGCCGCTGGCACCGGCGCCTATCGCGATGTGGTTCAAGCTTGCGAAGCGACCATTCAGGTGGCCACGCAGACGGTCCCCAAACCGGCGGCGAAACGCACCTATGACGCGTGCTATCCGCTGTACGGAAAACTGTATCGTTCACTGCAGCCGGATTTTCGCGCAATCGCACAACTCGTCGGCGGGTGAATGCGCCTGGCTCCCCCGCGGACTGGAAGCCGCTGAGACTGCCTGGAGAATCGGCGTTGCCCGTTGAAGGCTCATCACCCGATGAGCGCATGTCGTCTGCGAGCGCCCATGTCACCGGGGGCGTCGATTGGTCGTGGTGACGAGGGTGCGTTGGTATTCGGGGAGATCGACCCAGCGCAGATCACTGGCGGAGCGTTCAGCTTCCCAGTTTGCAATCAGGGTGCGATCGAGCGTCCGCAAGGACCACTCGAATGAGTGCTCGGCCTTGAGTCGCGTTTTCCCGCTGATCGTGAGCGTCAGGTCGACTTCGGTGGGGAGGCGGTCGCGGGTGCGCAGGGCCTGATTGAGCTGCAGCCGCGATTCGGGCGTCATCGCCTGTGGGTGCAGGACGAAGTTGAGCCGTGCGGTCCAACTGGCCCAGTCGAGGTATTGTTCGACCACACCGACGTTCTTGATCGAGGCCGTCTCGACGCCGTAGTTCACAAATTCGCTGGCCAATTGCAAACGCCCGGACTTCGCATCAAATGATTCCGTAAATTGAGGATCCAGTTGAAACGCCAGCGCCTGGATGACGTTGCGGTTGTTGCCGCGCGGCGTTGAACTCAGCTCCTCCATGTACTTCTTCGTTTCTGTGCGGGTCACATCGAGCAATTGCAGGACCTCTTCATAGCGCACCCGCGTCGCCATTTTGTTTCCGGTAAGGCTGAGGATGACGAACTGGCTTTCGCTGGGTTCGTGAATGACCACCTCGCCGACTTCGTCCACGCGATCGTAGACCTTGCCGCCGTGAAACAGGGTGAGGCTGCGGGTCAATGGGCGCCAGCGTCCTTCCTGAGGATGCTGGACGGAGACGTTCGTCAGGACGCGAAGGTCCTGCGCGGATGCCGCAGCACCGAGCGAACTCAGGACGACCATCCAGAACACGCCGCCGAGAAGAAGCCCCGCCCTCGTCGTCGGCGACAGTTGGCAACTCGTTTGCGGGAGCGGAGTGGAGGATCGACCTGTGGTCGCCCGTCGCCCGCGTTGGGCGAGGTCACCGGAAATCGGCGACCAGCGATTCGTGTGAGACGAATGCGTTACGGAGTCTGTCGGACGGGTCGCATCGCGCATATCGGAGGGCATGAGAGGGCTCCGCCGGGCGGACCGGCCGCCGCACACCCGGAGTTACCCACAGTCGCGTCCCGAAGTCGGAGCGCACGATGAGCGTCGGGGGAGCAGCGGAAGGGAAGGAATTGTCGCAGGGGGAAATTGAGAGTCGAGAGGGGCAGGGATCATAGGGTGATTATCCGAACGCAGCAAGATGAGACCGGAGACCGTCCCGGCGTTGTGATGGAGTCGTGCAAGCCATTGATTACACGTCATTTGCGACGGAACTTGCTTGACTTGAGCGCGACGGATGGCGAAACTCGTCGTCAGTTGCGCCCATTCGATGGCGCGTTCGCCTTCCCATCGCATCCTTGAGAGCGTCGAATTCTGCCGCATCAGCGGAACTGCGGATGTGCTGGAACCACTTCGTGCGAGACCGCCGAACTTCATGCGCTTCGAATGGCTCTGGAATCATCCGTCGACCGGCGTCTCTCCGAAGGGAGTGGCGTTCGGCCGGCACATTGCTTACAAGTTCCGCAAGTAATCAGCAGATGATGGTGCCGGGCAACTGCAGGATTCCGATGCGGCCGCTGCCCCCCGGGTTCGCAGTCGGCCGGTGTCCGACCGTCGATCGACGCCTCCTCATTCTCCCTGCGGGTCGAAAGAGTCTCTATGGCTGGTGACTGGCTGCAACAGTTCGTGGATGACGGCACAATCAGTGCCGATCAGCTTCGCGAGGCGGAGGGGATGGCCTCCAAACTCGGGATTTCCGTCGAGAGCGCCCTCGTCCGGCTGGAATACGTCGACGAAACCCGTCTCGCGGAAGCCAAGTCCCGCGAGTATGGCTACGAGTTTGTCGACCTCGATGAGATGGAGATCAGCCAGTCGATGGTCGAACTGGTCCCCGAATCAGTCGCGCGGGAAAACATCGTCATTCCGATCGGCGAACAGGGGGGGCGGCTGAAGGTCGCGGTTGAAGACCCCATGAACTTCGATGTCCTGCAGAAGCTGCAGTTCATCCTCAATCGCGATATCGAAATGGTGATGGCGTCCAAGGAGTCGATCCTGACCGCGATCAACCGCTCCTACGGACAGTCCGAAACCGAATCGGTCGACTCGATGCTGTTGGAGTTCACCGAAACCGCGATCGACTTCACGGAGACCGATCTGGCGGAAGCGACAGCCGCGGCCTCCGATGAGGAAAGTTCGCCCATTGTCCGCCTGGTGAATCTGATCATCAGCGAAGCGGTGAGCATGCGGGCGAGCGATATCCACATCGAGCCATTTGAGGACCGCGTCCGTATTCGCTATCGCATCGATGGCGTGCTCATTGAGCGCGACGCACCGCCCCGGCGCTTGCTGGGGGCGCTCACGAGCCGCCTCAAAGTCATGGGCAATATCGACATTGCCGAGAAAAGGCGTCCGCAGGATGGTCGCATCAAGACCCGAGCCGGGAGCAAGGACTTCGACTTGCGTGTCAGCGTCCTCCCGACGAATC
>JAHBXU010000243.1 GCA_019636315.1 Planctomycetaceae bacterium
TCGCGTCCAGCCCGCAAGCCTGAATGTCCGTACTGCCTAGAGCTGATCTGGAACAATGTCCTTGAACCGTGGTTGTATGGCAGCAGCGTCGGACTGTCGGACGTTGCGGTGATTATTGCCGCCGTCTTCTGGACGCTCCTCTGGGGCCCGATGGGACTTGTCCTGTCCACGCCGATGACCGTTTGCCTCGTTGTGATGGGCAAGCACCTGCCAGCGTTGGCGATCTTCGATCGCCTCTTGAGCGATCAGCCGGCGCTCGAGTCGCATGTGTGGCTCTTTCAACGACTCATGGCTCGAGACTCCAGCGATGCGGAAGAGATCATTCATGAGCATCTCCAGCAACACGGATTCGTCCGCACCTGCGACGAACTTCTGCTGCCGACGCTGGTGCTGGTGAAGGGGGAGTGGGTGGCCGACCGCATCGATGAGCACGATCAGGACGCGATCCTGGATACACTGCGAGTCGCCTTCCGATCGCTGTCATGGTCGGCCGATGAGGCGAATGTGAAGAGTGATCCCGGCGCATCTGAAAAACAACCGGCCGTCGGACTGGTGATCGGATTTCCGGTGCGGGAGGAAGACGATCTGGTGCTGCAACTGGTGAATCGCATCCTCAGCGAGCGCGGCTTTCGCTTTCGAGCGCTATCGTCAGAGATGCTCGTCGCCGAGCGTCTGGCTGTTATTGCGGACGAGCGACACCAGTGTGTCTGTGTCTCATCGGTTGCCCCCGGAGACCTGCAGCAGACGACCCAGATATGTAAGCGGCTGCTGATTCAGAACCCTGACCTGAGCATCGTTGTCGGGCGTTGGGGGGCCGGCCCGATGCCCGAGAACGAGGTCGACGTGCTGCAATCGGCCGGTCGAGTGCGGGTTGTCGGATCAATGTCCGCATTGCGAGACGAGATCATTCCGATCGTCCAGTTCCTGGTGGAGCACCAGGCGTCGAAGCCTGCGCCGGACTCGAATCCGCCTTTGACCACATCGACTCCGGAGGGCACGTGATTCGGTTTTTCAATGTGCGGCGACTGATGTTCCGGGCCGGGCCGATGTTCGTCCTTTACGTCGCGGCCGGAGCGGGCGATCACTCGCTGTCGGACTCGACAGTTCGACGAATTTCGACGCCGACGGTCGCGACGTTTTCGATCGTGGCCTGCGACCCCGAAACGGGTGAACTGGGGATCGCGGTGCAGTCACGCTTGCCGGGAGTGGGGGCGATTGTCCCTTTCGCCAGGGCGGGAGTCGGCGCCATTGCCACACAGGCGTATGCCAATACCCGCTTTGGCCCGGAGGGACTCAAACTGCTGAGCGAGGGCAAGGCGCCCGAAGAAGTCATGCGTTTGCTGACGGCCGGTGACCTCGCGCGTGCGGAGAGACAATTCGGCATCGTCGACGCGCGGGGCCGCACCGTCACCTTCACCGGCGATGACTGTCTGGCGTGGGCCGGTTCCAAATCCGGACCGAACTACGTCGCCCAGGGAAACATCCTCGCCGGACCGGACGTCGTGGAGGCGATGGGCCGCGCATTTGAAGCGACGCACGGCGAACTGGCTTTACGCCTTTTGGCGGCACTCGATGCCGGACAGCAGGCAGGGGGTGATCGGCGGGGAATGCAGTCAGCCGCACTGCTGATCGTTCGCGAAGGCTGGGGGTACGACGGGCAAAACGACCGCTTTCGGGATCTCCGCGTTGATGATCACGATTCGCCAATCCGCGAGTTGCGCCGCGTCTATGAAGCCCACACAAAAACGTTTCCCCGCCCCCGTCCCAAACCTGGCACTCGCGTACTGCCGCCGTAGCGGCATCCGTCGAGCGACGAACATTCGACGCCGCATTCTCGGCGTGCCTCGACGCATCAATGAGGACCGTCGGTTGAATTCCTCCCCGATGGTTCGGGACTCACCGCAACGCCGCGGATTATGCCGACTCGCCGATATCGGCGCGATCGCGTTCGACCGTCACCGCCACCGATTCCGCGAATCGTAACGCTCCGGGTTTATCGACGCGGACACGCACCCATTGAACCCGAGGATCGGCCAGTACGATGCGGGCGATGTGGTCGGCCAGACGTTCCACGAGCAGGAACTGCGACCCTTCCACCAGATCGATGATATTCTTGCACAGATCCCGGTAGTTGACGGCGTCTTCGATGTTGTCAGAAACCGCGGCTGGCCGGCAATCGGTTTCCAGCGTCACGTTGACGAACACATCCTGCTTGTTCACCCGTTCGTCGGGATTGATCCCGATGATTGTCCGCAGGTGCAGGTCGTTGATATCGATGAAGTCAGGCATGAGAGTCAGTCAATCTTCCACCAGGGAATGTCTCAGATGTCAACGGGCGGACTTCAATCGTTCGCCCGAGGACGCGCGGGGAGCTCGGGAGACACGGCCGCGATGGTCAATTCCTGACCACCCGTCACGTGCAACACCTCGCCGGTAACAAAGTCATTTTCCAGAAGGTAGCGGGCCGCGGCGGCGATGTCACCCGGTTCGCCAGTCCGTTGCAGGGGAATGACGCCGGCCATCTGTGCGAAACGCTCTCCATCGTCGTTCGGAGCCGGCAACATGGCCCCCGGGGCGATGGCGTTGACGCGGATGCGCGGCGCCAACTCCTGGGCGAGGATCTTCGTCAGGCAGACCAGGCCCGCCTTGCTCAGCGTGTACGCCAGGTGTCCGGGTTGCGGACGGAGGGCACGCCAATCGACGATGTTGATGATCGCGCCCACGCCGTCTGATGGGATCTGCTCCGCCACGCGGCGGCATAAAAAGACGGGAGCTTGCAGGTTGATCTGCTGGTGCCGGTCCCAATTGTCCGGCGTCGTCCCTTGCAGCGATCCGGGCTCGAATATGGCCGCGTTGTTGATCAGTATGTCGATGCGGCCGAGCGACTGCGTGACGGTGGCAACAATCGTCTCGGCAGCAGTGACCGGGTGGGACAGGTCGGCTTGCACCGTGACCGCATCGCTGCCTCCGGCACGGATGTCGGTGGCCGTCCGCTCAGCCGCGTCGCGCGAGCGGTCGTAGTGGACCGCGACGCGCGCACCGGCTTCTCCGAGCATCAGACTCAGCGCCCGCCCGAGGCGCACCGCACCACCGGTCACGACGGCAACTCGCCCGTGAAGCTCCACGAACCCGCTCCCTTGTCAGATCGATGACCGGGACCGACCGATCGTGTCCCACCGACAGGAATCTTAGTCGGCTCGACCGGGTTTACGAAGCGAATTCCGGGAACCGATCAGGGAAAACGATCTCCCATCAATCCCTGGTTGAGCCGGCTCAGGGCCTCTCCTTCGATCTGACGCACACGCTCGCGCGTCAGTCCGAGTGCCTCGCCGATCTCCTTGAGCGTCTTCGGTTCGCCATCGTCGAGGCCGAACCGCATCCGCAAAATGGTCGTTTCGCGCGGGTCCATTTCCTCGAGCATGCGGTAAACATGCTTCAGGTTGTCATTCTCCAGCAGTTCGTCTTCGGGGCCTTTGCTGCGATCGTCGGGCACGATATCCCCCAACGACCAGCCGCTCTCCCCCTGATCGGACTGCGGCGTCGAGTTGTACAACTGGATCGCCTTCTTGACGATGCGGAGCTTCTTCTTCGGCAGCTCCAGTTCGCGGGCGACTTCTTCAGTCGTCGGCGTGCGGCCCAGTTCGTCCTGCAGCTTGGCCGTCGCACGACGCCACTTTGTCAGCAGTTCCACCATATAGGCCGGAATGCGAATCGTCTTCGCCGAATTCACCAGCGCCCGCTTGATGGACTGCTTGATCCAGTAGCTGGCATACGTACTGAACCTTGTATTCATGTCGGGATCGAACCCCTCCACGGCGCGGAGCAGTCCCAGGTTGCCTTCCTCAATGAGGTCGGGCAGGGGGAGCCCCTTTCCGGTATAACCGCGGGCGATGTTCACCACGAGCCGCAGGTTCGCACGGACCATGCGATCGCGGGCGGCGCCGTCGCCGGCGGAAATGCGGTTCGAGAGATCCTTTTCCTCCTGAGCGCTCAGCAGCGCCGTCTCGTTGATCTCGCGGAGGTAGGTCTCGAGTGGGTTTTGGGCGGAGGAGGAAATCCTGCGGCGGGTCGTCTTTTGCATCGGAGGTTCAGCGGCGTCAATCGAAGGAGCCGATACGGGGAGGCTTGGCGCGGACTCCGACCGCAACCCCGTAGACGCGCGCATCCGTGAGCTAACGACGTATATATCGGTGATCTGTGCCGCTGGAGTTGAACAGGAAGTTCAGTGAGACCTGCGCGATTGCGTGGACGTGACGTTTGGCGCAGTCGTGACGGCACGGCGAGACGTCGATTAACGCAGGTAAGGCATTGTGGCGTCGGTTCGAGCGTCCGACGTCGGCACAGACGGGCCTTGCGGACGGGCTTCGCGAAACCAGTCGTCCTCCTCAGCATCGTCCGCGTCTTGAATGGGAGGCGGAACGTCGGCGTCAAACGAGTTGCCCCAGCGGTGCGGGGTCGCGTCAACGGCCCCCGTAGAGGCGGTCCGCGCGGGGGCTCGGTCGGTGGGCGATCTGTCGAACGACGGATCCGGCATTCGGCTGCTGGCGGCAGCCGCACGCACGTGAGACGGTGGCGGTTCGATCCGAATTGTATGCGTCGTGTCGAACTGCCGCCCGTCGAGCGCCACGATTCGGCCGTGCAGCAGGATCTTTTCCGCTTGCGGTAAATCCCGCCAGGGGAGTCCGAACTGGTATCCGGACTGAATCACACCTTTGTGCCAGGACCGTTGACTTTCATTGGGGTCGAACACCCAATAACCAATGCGGACGGCGCCCTGCGGATGAGACAGGTCAAACGCCTCGATTTCCACCGTCCCGGAGACACGAACCAGTTCCCCATCAGGACCTTCCGGGATGAGGACGACCGACAAAGCGTCGTCGCCCGGTTCGCCGTCCAGGTTCAACCCTCCGGTCATCAGCGTGCTGAACTCGATGCGAGTGGCCCGAAGGCTAATATCGAGTTCGTCGCGGGGGGCGGTCCCTGGCGGCTGTTCCGCCAGGTGAGTGCGGAGACTGGCTGATTCCCGCCGCGCGATCTCCAGTTCGGTTTGAGCACGTTCCAATTGCGCCTGATACCGCGAGATCATATCCTCCTGATGACGCAGCCGCGATTCGAGCAGGTCGATCTTTTTCGTTCCGGCGCATCCGACCACACCCGCTAATGCCGCCAACGGCAGCATGCGGGCGGTCCAGGACGTCCATGTCCGGAAGGGCGCTCTCATGAGTTTCACAGTGACGCGAGTGAAGTCCCTTGCCCTGACGCAGAACCCGCCGTTTGGCGGGCGCCAGAAGTGGCGATCACACAACGTCGATGTGCCCTCGCCACACAATGCGTGACGAGGACGAAGGCCCGGAGCGCCGCCGCGTCAAGCCGTCGGGAGCGGCAGCTTCTCCAGAATGTTATCGATCAGCCCGTATTCGCGGGCTTCCTCGGATGACATAAAATTGTCGCGATCGGTGTCCTTTTCGATCTGTTCCAGCGTCTGACCGGTGTGTTTGAGGAGAATCTCATTCAGCCGGCGCTTCATCTTGATGACCTCCTTCGCGTGGATTTCGAGGTCGGTCGCCGTCCCCTCCATACCGGCCAACGGCTGGTGAATCATAATGCGGCTGTTGGGCAGGGCATTGCGCTTGCCCGGCGCACCGGCGGTCAGCAGCAAGGCTCCCATGCTGGCGCACTGTCCGATGCAGTAAGTGGCCACATCGCAGGAGATGTATTGCATCGTGTCGTACATCGCCATGCCGGCAGTCACGGAGCCGCCGGGCGAGTTGATATACAGATGAATGTCCGCTTTAGGGTCATCGAATTGCAGGAACAACAATTGAGCGACAATGTTGTTCGCGACCTGGTCGTTGACCTGGCTGCCCAGAAAGATGATGCGATCCTTCAGCAGCCGCGAGAAGATATCCATCGCCCGCTCTTCGCGGCCGCTCTTCTCAATGACGTAGGGAATGAGTGATGACATGGCGAGATCTCAGGGGGTGGTCGGTCGCGTGACGATCAGCGAGTTGTTCCACCAATTATTTGTCTTTGGAGTCCTTCGAAGAATCGGTCTTCTTCGGCTTTTTGGTGACGACCTGATCGACGAGGCCATATTCCTTGGCCTGCATGGCGTTCAAGTACCGGTCACGTTCCGTGTCGCGGGCAATGATGTCCATCGGTTGCCCGGTATGATCGGCCAGAATGCGGTTGAGCGTTTCCCGCGTATCAAGAATCTCGCGGGCCTGGATCTCAATGTCGCTGACCTGTCCTCCCACCTGGCCATACGGCTGATGAATCATCATTTTGGCGTGGGGAAGGATGAATCGCTTGCCCTTTTCTCCCCCCGCCATCAGGACGGCTGCTCCGCTGGCTGCAAGGCCGACACAATATGTCGCCACCGCCGGTTCCAGGTAGGCCATTGTGTCGTAGACCGCCAGAGTGGCGGTGACTGAGCCCCCCGGCGAGTTGATGTAAAAATGAATATCCTGATGTCGGTTCTCCGACTGGAGATACAACAACTTCATCACAATCAGGTTGGCATTGCCGTCG
>JAHBXU010000244.1 GCA_019636315.1 Planctomycetaceae bacterium
GCCCGACGCCTGAATGCGGATGGACACCTGGGGAGGCGTGCCGGCGTACTTGACCGCGTTGTCAATCAGATTCGTGAAAATCATCTCCAGAACCATCGGGCGCGCGTGCACAAACGAGGGCGGAAGCTGTAACGAGAACGTCTGATCGAGATCGCATTTTGTCTGGATGCACGTCGCCTCGACACGCTGGCGGATCAGCACGTCGATCGACAGGTCTTCCGCCTCCTCGTCATGACCGACCGCGTCCAGCCGTCCGACTTCGAGTAACTGGTTAATCAACCGATCGAGGCGATGCAGTTCTTTCTCCATGACCTGGTGAAACTCGGCACGCTTGGCTTCGTCGAGCGACCGCATTTGCAGCGTCTCCAGGTAGAGCTGCAACGCGGCGATCGGGGATTTCAGCTCATGGGTCACACTGTCGACAAAGTTCGCCTGCCGATGGTTCAGGCGGATTTCCTTGATCGTCAGCACAAGCCAGAAGGACAGGCCGACAAGAATGAGAGCGAACGCGACCACGCCGACGGACAGTGCGCCCGGTTGATTAAGCCGCACAAACAGCACGATCCAGAACACCATCAACGTCACGTTGAGCGCCATCAGGGACGCGCTCAGCGTGATCGGCCAGCGAAAGCGGCTGCGATTCCAGGGCGTGGCCATTCGATGCGGTCCGGTTCCTTGGGGCGGAGACAGTGCTGTCGCGGCAGCGAACACATCCTCTGAAAATCGGTTCCGCCGCCGCCGCTCCCCCTCGTTCCTCTCCCTCAGTATGATACACGGGCACCGCGAGTTCCATCCCTGCAGGAGCTTCCTCCATGCCCTCACACGTCCTTGCGCTCGACCAGGGGACGACGTCCAGCCGCGCCATTCTGTTTCGTCGTGACGGGGTCCCTGCGGGGACGGCCCAGCAGGAATTCGAGCAGATTTATCCGAGCGCCGGACATGTGGAGCATGATCCCCAGGCCATCTGGGATTCGCAGCTGTCGACCGCTCACAAAGTCCTCAAGTCGGCGAAGGTCGAGACGGAAAATGTCGCCGCGATCGGCATCACGAACCAGCGGGAAACGACAATCCTCTGGGACCGCGAGACCGGGCGTCCGCTCGCCAACGCGATCGTCTGGCAGAGCCGTGTCACGGCTCCGATCTGCGAGCGGATGAAGCTCGACGGCCTGGAACCGACGTTTCGTGAGAAAACCGGGCTGGTGCTCGATGCCTATTTCTCCGGCACGAAGATCCGGCACCTGCTGGACACCATCGATGGGGCCCGCATCCGGGCCGAGCGCGGCGATGTGCTGTTCGGGACCGTCGATTCCTACCTCATCTGGCGGCTGACCGGAGGGCGCGTCCACAGGACGGATGTCAGCAATGCCAGCCGCACGCTGTTGTTCAACATACACACGCTCGATTGGGATGATGAGTTGCTCGCGCTGATGGACGTCCCGCGTGCCATGCTGCCCGAAGTCCAGGCCTCCAGCAACATCTACGGCGAGACGGACGAATCTCTCTTCGGACGGCGGATTCCCATTGCCGGATGCGCCGGAGACCAACAGGCCGCCACGTTCGGCCAGGCGTGCTTTGCAGCAGGAGACGCCAAAAACACTTATGGCACCGGTTGCTTTATGCTCCTTAACACGGGGAGCAAGCCCGTGGCGTCGGAAAACGGATTGTTGACAACCATCGGTTGGCAGATTGGGAATGAGGTGACGTACTGTCTCGAAGGATCGGTGTTCATCGCCGGGGCCGTCGTGCAATGGTTGCGGGACGGGTTGGGACTCATCGCGCAATCCAGCGACGTCGGTCCGCTGGCAAAACAGGTGGCCGATACGGATGGCGTCTATTTTGTCCCCGCGTTCGTCGGATTGGGAGCCCCCTATTGGGATCCCACCGCGCGCGGGATGATCATTGGTCTGACGCGCGGCACATCGCAGGCCCATATCGCCCGCGCGGCGGTCGAGTCGATGGCGTTTCAAACGCGGGATGTCCTGGAAGCCATGCAACGGGACGCGGGAATCAATCTGGCGACGTTGAAGGTTGACGGCGGTGCTTCGGCGAACGACGGCCTGATGCAGTTTCAGGCCGACCTCCTGGGGGTGCCCGTGCGGCGGCCGGTGGTGCAGGAAACGACGGCCCTGGGGGCTGCTTACCTGGCCGGGCTCGCGGTCGGATTCTGGACGGATCACCATGACGTGAGGCGCAACTGGGCATTGGATCGAGAGTTCACCGCCGAAGCGCCTCCGGACGACATCGCTCATCGGTATACCGATTGGCTTCGGGCCGTCGAGCGCTCACGGCACTGGGCGCGTCACGAATGAACCGCGGCTCTTCTGCGAATGTCCCTCCGTCGGGATCGAACGATAAGGCGACTCACGAGACCTTGCGCCCGAGGTCAAACGACACTCCGGCCTTCTAGTGGAGAATTGAATGCAAGCCTTGGATTACGCTCGTCAACTGGTGACGTTTGACTCGGTCAGCCGTGTATCGAACGTCCCCGTCACGGATGCCGTCGAGGCCATCCTGCGGCGGCTCGGTTTTGAGATCGAGCGGATTGAATACGACGATGAGAACGGAATCCGCAAAGCGAACCTCATCGCCAAAAAAGGAACCGGGACCGGCGGGATGGCGTACTTCGCCCATACCGACGTCGTGCCGGCCGATACGTGGGCCTTTGAAGAACACGGGCCATTTGTGCCAACGGTGAAGGAGGGGCGCCTCTACGGCCGTGGCAGTTGCGACATGAAAGGGTCGATCGCCTGCATGCTGGCCGCGGTGGAACGGATCGGAGAGGGCGATCTGACGCACCCGGTTTATGTCACCTGTACGGCGGATGAGGAGATCGGTTACGGCGGCGCCACTTACGTCGCCGAGCAATCACAGCTGTTTGCGGAGATGGTTGCCGGAGAGGCACGCGGGATTGTGGGCGAACCCACGGTGCTGGAGATTGTGCATGCGCACAAGGGAGTCATTGGACTGCGCGCCACGTCGCGGGGTCGGGCCGCCCATTCCAGTACCGGCGAGGGAGTGAACGCCAATCTGGCGATGATTCCCTATCTGGCGGAAATGAAGGCCATTCACGACGAAACGGCCGTTGATCCCCGATGGCGAAATGAGGATTTTCACCCACCGACAGTGACCTGGAATATTGGTATTAATGATTTCACAAGGGCGACGAACATCACGCCGCCGCAGAGCGTGTGCACGGTTTATTTTCGTCCCATGCCGGGAATGGATGCGGAGTTGTTGATTGAGCGGGCGAAGCGCAAGGCGGAGGAATGCGGTCTCGAATTCGTTGTCGTCGTTCGAGGGCGGCCGCTGCGAGCGGATCCAGGTTCCCCCTTTGTCCGCGAATGCCTGGAGGTTGCCGGGAAAGAACGGTCCCGGACCGTCGCTTATGGGACGGACGGCGGCAAGTTGACGGATTTGCGGCACATGATCGTTTGCGGACCGGGAGACATTCGTCAGGCACATACCCATGACGAATGGATCTCACTGGAACAACTGGATCTTGGGACAGACCTTTATGAACGGATGATTCGTCGCTGGTCCTGCAGCCGTTAAGGAGACCAATGACACGGGAATTTCCGTCGACGGGATTGGGCTGCCGGGACGTCCGACGCGAGTGATCCCGGCAGGGTCGGTTCGCAGGGAGGTCGCCGGTTGGGTACGGAAATTCTGGCGGAGTCCAGCAACTTTGACGATTGACGGGAGGGAGGCCGAGACTCATTTCTCCGGCATTCTCACGATTCTATGGCGTGGGGCGGGAATGCATCCGACAAATTGAAGTGGGCCGCCAATTCCTTCGAGCGGGCATCAACACGCGGATTTTGCTTGTCGATACTCCAAACACCACCACCGCAAGCTGCACCTCTTTGCGCACACGTGGTATTGGAGTACGCGTCACCTGTTGATTCCTTCCGGAGCTTGCTACATGATTCGGCCGGCCGCACGTCCGTCGTATCCGATCAGTTGTCGACGCCCCAATTGTCTGGCATTGGTCGTGGCGCTCGCCACCGTCGGATTTCTGTACGTCAATGTCGACCCGATCACTGCGGGAGCAGATCCCCAGGGGGCCGCGGACGCTCTGGAATCAGCGGATTTCCCCCCTCCACCGCCCTTGGCGATCGTGGGGAGCAGCGCCGGGACGTCGTCTCGGTCCGGCGGCGCGCAGGGCGGCGACGTCATCACCGGACGTTGGGCCCTGCTCATGCAGATCATGCTCCTCGAAAAGGGCTGTGCCTCATTCGGTAACGTCCCCGACTACACCGCCACGCTGCACAAACAGGAGCGGATCGGTGACACACTGGGCGAGGTTCAGGTTTTGAAAGTCAAACTGAGGCACGAACCCTTCAGCGTCTATATGAAGTGGCAGACGTTTGATAAGGGCCGCGAACTGATCTATGTCGAAGGCGAGAACGACGGCAACATGCTGATCCAGCCGGGCGGCTGGAAAGGCCGACTGACAGGGACGCTCTCACTCGATCCCAACGGCCGGATGGCCATGTCCGAGTCGCGTCACCCCGTATCGCAGATCGGCCTCGTCCGGCTGGCGGAGAAGCTGATGCACTACAGCAACCTGATTCTCAAGCGAGAAAGCGGGTTCCATTGCGAGATTCGCGGCGACCAGCAGATCCACGGGAGAGATTGTTACGTTTTCGTCATCTCCTACGACTCGCCGGAACACAACGCCACCTACCGGCGCAGCGTCCAGTACATCGACAAGGAGCTTTCGCTGCCGGTGATCGTCCGAAACTATACCTGGAGCGACACGCCGGGAACCGAAACCGACGACGATCAAACGCTCATCGAGTCGTACTCGTGGAGCGATATCCGCGTCGACCAGCGGCTGGCGAATGGCGACTTCGATCAGACGAACTCGGGATACCGCTTCCAGAAGCGCTGACCCGCCATCGTGGAGCGGCGTTTTCTTGCGTTCCACCGGTCGTTGCAGCCCCCCTGAGCGGCTGAGGTCGGGGCAACGGCCGTTTGCGGACGGGCAATGACGGACGGCTTGCACGCTGCCCCTCATCGAGACTCTGATTTTGACGTTCTTACGGTCGTGACCGGACGTCACGACACTCGCAAATGGTCGAGCGCCTGAGCGATCGGCATGACGTAGCTGATATAGAACGGGCCGAACGCCGCGTAACGTGCCGACGCCTCATCAAATCGCATCGTATAGACGATCTCTTTGATGTATTCCGGAGCGCGGGCCCAGAGCGTCACGCCCCACTCCCAGTCGTCGAATCCGGTGGACGCTGTGATCAGTTGCGACACCCGGCCGGCGAATTTGATCCCGCTGGTGGCGTGTTCGGCCATCAACTTCGAGCGGCTGCTGAACGGCTCCCGATACCAGTTCGCCTGTGGATCGCGAATCTTGTTCATCGGGTAGAAGCAGGTGACCGGCCAATCAGGAAAGTCCGGGTAGAGCCGCTGCTTGTTCATCATCGGCAGTCGCTGTTCATACGCCTTGACCTTGGCGAGGTATGCCGGGTCGTCAGTCGCCGCACCCTCTCGCAAGAGGCGTTCCCCGTACTGCTCGACGGTCGGAACATACTCGGAAACTTCGCTGATCGACACGAACGAATACGCCGGTTCGAGGAATGGCCCGAGGGATGAGGTCCGAATGGACTGCAGCACGCTGTCGATCTTCAGCGGGTCCGGATCCATCAACATGAGTCCCAGATCGGCACGGTGGCCGGAAACGACGGATACCTGCAATCGCTGCGGTGCACCGTCGCGCTGCGGGTCAAGCGCAGTCAGTAGCTCTTCGCGCGCCTGCCCCGTGGGAAATCCGGGCGCCAGTGGATGGAGCCGGTAGTACACATGGAGGCAATGCCACCCCTCGGTCATATTCGCAGTCGGGGCCGCCAGAGACTCTGAAGCTCCTCCAGGTCGATTCACGGTCTATTTGCTCCCAGGAAAAGCCGGCACGGGCAAAATGGAAGAATTGGATTTCACAAAGGACCTCGCAAGACGATGGCCCAAACGAGAGGACGTTCCAGGATGATCCATCATCAGCTGGCCGGAATGGGAGCGTTCGTAAAACGTCGGTCCTTGACCGTCGGGTGCTTCTTGTTGATCCTGCTCCGGCCAACAAGAGTACGTTCTAAGAATTTCACCCGAATCTCGACTCCAAGAATTCAACACGCCGTCTTCTCACGACGCCCCTTCGCTCCTGACGGTACAGAGGTCGGCGGAAAACGTCTAGCTTACGAAGTGCTCCGTTCCCGCAGCCGAAGCGAACGTGGGTGCTGATGTCGGGTTGCAAGGCGTCGCGGCATGCGTCGGCACGTCGTCTGGACGCACTTTGCGAGGGGTTGACACGCGCGGCCGTTTGACGTTTGATGCCATGATAAGGAGGCGATCATGATCCGTCCGCAAACGTGCCCGATCTGTGATGCGGAGCTGACGACGAATGCCGCGACGCAATCGCCGCTGTTTCCATTCTGCAGCAAGCGGTGCAAGATGATTGACCTGTCTCGCTGGATGGAGGGCAAATATGCCGTTGTCGAGCCGCTGACTC
>JAHBXU010000245.1 GCA_019636315.1 Planctomycetaceae bacterium
TGATCTAAAATGCATTGCCGCGAAGGAGGGTACGGTGAACGCCGGATCTCGGTCCTCGGAACTGCTGCGATAGGAATCCCTGATCCAGTCGCACCGTCGTATGCCCTCCGGCGGGTCTGATTTGACCTGCATGTTGTCGGGCCGATTGACAATCTGACGAGAGTGTGCCACTGTGCCGACTCGCGTCTTGAGATCAAAGAGTGGAAGGAACGATGACAGCGGCGGCACCTCCTCAGGCGGAACTTGTTGTGCTCGGCGGCGGACCGGGCGGATATCCGGCGGCCTTTGAAGCGGCCGATCATGGGATGAAGGTCGTCCTGGTGGATCAGGATCCCCAGCCGGGCGGCGTATGCCTCAATCGCGGCTGCATCCCGTCCAAGGCGCTCCTGCACGTCGCCAAGCTCATCAACGAATCTCACGAGGCCGCCGAATGGGGCGTCCGCTTCGCCGCTCCCGAGATCGATCTCGACCGTCTGCGGGGTTTTAAGGAGAAAGTCGTCACTCAATTGACCGGCGGCGTCCGCCAACTCTGCAAGGCCCGCGGCGTCACGCTCGTGCAGGCCCGAGGCGAGTTTGAGAGTTCCACGTCGCTCAAGCTCACCCATCCGGATGGATCGACCAGCCGGCTGTCGTTTGAGAAGTGCATCATTGCTGTCGGTTCGCGGCCGGCCATGCCGGGGATGTTCAATATTGGCGACGATCGCGTCATGGATTCGACGGGGGCATTGAATCTCCCGGATGTTCCGGGCCGGTTGCTGGTGATTGGCGGCGGGTATATTGGTCTGGAAATGGGATGCGTCTATGCCGCATTGGGGTCGAAGGTGACGGTGGTCGAGATGCTGCCGAATCTTCTCGCCGGCGCTGACCGCGACCTGGTGAATCCCCTGAAGAAGCGACTGGACGCACAATTCCAGGCGATTCATACCAACACCAAGGTGCTGGGCCTGAAGGCGACGGAGGCCGGAATTGTCGCGGAATTTGAGGGAGAAGGAATCGATTCGCCGCAAACGTTCGATCGCGTGCTGGTGTCGGTCGGCCGCATTCCCAACGGCAAGGGAATCGGTTTGGAAAAGACGAAAGCGGTGGTCACCGATCGGGGATTTATTGAGGTGAACGGCAAGCGACAGACGGCGGACCCGCGGTTGTGGGCCATCGGCGACGTCGCGGGCGAACCGATGCTGGCCCATAAGGCGACGCGCGAGGCCAAGGTCGCCGTCGAGGCCATGCTGGGCGAGCCGGCGGAGTTCGATAATATCGCGATTCCGGCCGTCGTGTTTACAGACCCGGAACTGGCATGGTGCGGACTGACAGAGACCGAAGCGAAAGCACAGGGGCGTGAAGTGAATGTCATCCGGTTTCCGTGGGCCGCATCCGGTCGCGCCCAGACGTTGGCGCGCACGGAAGGGTTGACAAAACTGATCTTCGATCCCGAGTCGCAACGGGTTCTGGGGATGGGAATTGTCGGGCCAGGTGCTGGAGAAATGATTGCGGAAGGCGTGCTGGCTGTGGAGACGGCCGCCGTCGCCCGCGATCTGGCCGAGTCCATTCATGCACATCCCACGCTGTCCGAAACGATCATGGAAGCCGCGGAAGCCGCGTACGGACAGGCGACTCACGTCCATCGCCCCAAGCGAAAATGAGCTTGTCGGGGGGCCGACCCGGTAAAGCGTCCGCAGGGAACTGACCTTCGCAGGTAGACCGTCGTGAACGCGCTCGTCACTGGAGGAGGAGGATTCCTCGGGCTGTACATTGTCGAACAGCTCGTCGCGCGCGGCGATCGTGTGCGCGTGCTCTGCCGTGGCAGATACGCCCGACTTGACGAACTGGGCGTGGAGACAGTTCAAGCTGACTTGCGCGATGGCTCTGCGGTGGCGGCCGCCTGTGTCGGCATGGAGACGGTCTTCCATGTGGCCGCGTTACCCGGCATCTGGGGACCGTGGCAGCAGTTCTACGACATCAACACGCGAGGGACGGAGCATGTGTTGAGGGGGTGTCGACAGCACGGCGTCCGGCGGCTCGTTTACACAAGCTCGCCCAGTGTGGTCTACGACGGTCGCCCACACGTCAATGCTGACGAAACGCTCCCATATCCTGATCGCTACCTTTGTCACTATCCCCACACGAAGGCGCTGGCGGAGCGGGCCGTTCTGGCGGCTCATGATCCGGACAGGCTCCTGACGGTTTCCCTGCGGCCGCACCTGATCTGGGGTCCGCGTGACAATCATCTGATCCCGCGACTGATCCGACGTGCCCGTGCCGGGCGGTTGATGCAGGTCGGGGACGGGTCCAATCTGATTTCGATGTCGTACGTCGAGAACGTGGCTGCCGCCCACCTGAAGGCGGCCGATGCGCTGGCAGCAGGCGCTCCCTGCGGCGGGGAGGCCTACTTCATCAACGAACGAGAACCGGTCAGTCTGTGGAGTTGGGTCAATGACCTGCTGTCCCGTGCGGGGATTTCACCGGTGAAGCGGCGGATTTCGGCAAAATCTGCCCGAAGGCTGGGCGCTGCCCTCGAGTCATTTTATAGCGTCCTGGGCCTTCGTGCAGAGCCGCCGATGACCCGCTTTCTGGCGTCTCAGTTGAGTGAAACGCACACGTATTCGGTCGGCAAAGCGGAACGGGATTTCGGTTTTCTCGGTGAAATTCCCGTGGAGGAGGGGCTGCGACGACTGGAGCCCGACCTGCGGCGACTGGCGACCGCGATTTGAAGCGATGATTGTTGGAGCACAATTTGCGGAACCTGAGGCGCGGCAGGACTGTAAGAAATCAGGAAGTCAGACAAGTTCACCGCAGACATCGATTGACACGGACATAAATGGAGCTAAGATGTGAAAAGCTGTGAGCCCTTGTGCCGCTTCCCAAGTCACCCGGCCTCATTCTCTCACAACTGTTCGAGGCCGCTGGGGCAGCGGAAAATGTCTCAGTAACCGGCTTGCGATTTTCCCCTTTTGGGTAAGTCCCAATGGCGTCTCCTGGGGAGACCCGGTTGCTTGATCAGTGTTCAGCGGTGCCGGCATTCTGGGAAAGAACCGGATGCGATTGGACAATTCGTTCGGTTGCTTGGGCGGTTAACGCCTCGAAGTTCTCCAGCCGGATTGCTAGCAGTTTGACGGCAAGACGTCGGCCGTGCTTCTCGGGAAGGCGGTCGGACAGCCGTACCCTCGGCCTGCGCTTTGTGTCAGAACTCTGCAGAAATGCAGTTCTGGCTGAAAATTGATTCTCAAGTGGAGGAAACTGAGTTTCGGCGGCTGTCTTCGGACATCCGTCAGAACCTCCCGAACGTCTCAGCCGATCGCAGATCGGACCCGCGGATTGGCCCGTGCGGCGAAGTGTGATTTGTCGCCGGTCCAAGCTGCGGTTGCGTTCGCACTAGGCGAGTGACTCGAAGTTCTGAGTCAGGGTCGATGCCCTGCTCCGGAGTCGTGTTCGCCGGCCAATCTGGTCTCTCCGGCCAGCGGTCTCGTTGAACGGTCAGTTCGGGTCATGACCCGACCGTGCCAAGTCACACACACAACAATTCTCGATCTGGAACCCACGGGCGGATTTGATGACGGACGACAGCAAGCATTCCAACGACTTTGGTTTTGACCCTGATGAAGGCCACTCGGATCGTGGTTCTCAGCGGACGGACGTCGAAACCCAAGAGCGAAGCCCCGCGGCCGGGGATGGCGATCAGGCCAAACCGGGCCGCCGCAAGCGGCGGCGGCGCAAGTCATCCAACGCCAATCCGAATACCGGTTCAAACACCCACTCGCGATCCCGGCAAGACTCCGGCAATGGTCGGGGCCAGGGGAGCCAGGGTGGTCGCAACCGGCAGCGCGGACGGGGCGGAAGCCGCCGGACCACGTCGCCCGCACCGAGTGTCAGCCGCGAGGCCGCGCAGGTTAGCGGAACCATTGAGGGCGTCCTCGAACTGCACCCCAAAGGGTACGGCTTCCTCAGGTCCAATGAGAACGACTACGGCGCTCAGGATATTGATCCGTTTGTCTCCAGTTCGCTCGTCGAGAAATACGGCCTGCGGGAGGGAATTCTCATCAAGGGCGAAGTTGGCCCGGGGAACCGCGGCCAGGGACCGCGGCTGCACGAGATTACCTCGGTCGACGGCCGCACTCCCGAAGAGTATCAGAAGATCAAGAACTTCGATGAACTGACTCCCATCAACCCCTTCGAGCAGATCAAGCTGGAAACCGGGCCGCGGCCGGTGACGATGCGCGTGATGGACCTGCTGACGCCGATCGGCAAGGGGCAACGGGCATTGCTCGTCGCGCCGCCGCGTTCCGGCAAGACGATGCTCCTGCAGGACATCGCCAATGCGATCAGCAAGAATCATCCGGAGATCCATTTGATCGTGCTGCTGATCGACGAGCGGCCGGAAGAGGTCACGGAGATGCGGCGGACGGTCAACGGCGAAGTCATCGCCTCGTCCATGGACCGCGATGTCGAAAGTCACGTGCGGATCAGCCAGTTGATTGTCGAGCGCGGCAAGCGGCTGGCGGAATCCGGCAAGGACTGTGTGATTCTTCTCGACTCGATCACCCGGACGGCGCGGGCGTTCAATAAATGGGTCGGCAACAGTGGACGAACCGGAACGGGCGGCCTCGACGTGCGGGCCCTCGACATCCCCCGGAAAATGTTCGGGACGGCGCGGCTGTTCGACGAGGGAGGATCGCTGACCGTCATTGCGACGGCGCTGATCGAAACCGGCAGCCGCATGGACGACGCCATTTTTCAGGAGTTTAAAGGGACCGGCAACATGGAGTTGGTCCTGAGCCGCGATCTGGCGGACCGCCGTATCTGGCCGGCAATCGACATCAGCCGCTCCGGCACGCGCCGCGAGGAAAAGATCCTTGCTCCGGAAACTCTGGAAAGCGTTATCCAGCTGCGCCGTGCTCTGGTCTCGATGAATCCGACGGAGGCGATGACGGAACTGGTCCGCAAACTGGAGATGTTCCCCTCGAATGCGCAATTCCTGGAGCGGGTGCGGTCCGTGCTGTAAGTCGCGGCAATTCCCCGAGCGATCGTCGACGCCGTTGCACCGTGCGGGAGCGACGATTCCTCCCGGTGGTTTGCTCGTCAGGTGAACTCCTTACGTGATGAAAAACTGGTGGAAACCCGCAGCGTCAACGACGACGTCGCGGAGCCTCGCGGCTTTTCCTTGCCCGACGAACGCGTCGGGTGACGAATTTCCACCTCAGCACCATCTGCAAGCAGTCTCTCCGTTCCGCCATTGATGCGGGCATGGCATGATTTGCGGCGGTGCACCTGGCGTCTGCACGGCATCACATCGTCTCGTGTCCGACGTCCGTCACCACCGATGAGCAGGTGAGTTGACAATGTCAGGGCCGAATTCGGCAGCGGCCGGGTTCCTCCGTTTCTTCCGGAAGTTGATTTCCTCCGGCCGCACAAACCCGGCACGCATTTGCCATTCCCGTGCCGTCGCGATACGCTCCGATCGAACACCGGGATCCACCAACAGAGGAGAAGACCAGCATGGCCGACGTGACCATCCAGACGCGTGAGAACGGCCCGTTCCTTGTGAGCGGTCCGGTGAAGATCGTTGATCACCAGGGCAATGAGTTCAATCTCGGCGGGAAGGCGACTGTCGCCCTATGCCGCTGCGGGCAGTCCAAAAACCGTCCCTTCTGCGACGGCGCTCACAAGGAGTGCCAGTTTATCGCAGGAGAAACTGCCTGAAGCCTTCAAATCTGGACGGGCCCTCCGCATCGAACAGAGCCGCTGCATGGATGACGACTGGGGCGATCAGGACGACGATTGGGACGACGCCTCGGAAGAGGAGGAATGGTCGGACGACTCGGATGATGACGTCGACAACATTGTCGTTCCCTGCCCGTCGTGCGGTGCGGACATCTACGAAGATGCGGTGCGTTGCCCGATTTGCGGAGAGTATGTAACCCGTACTCACTCGGCCTGGGAGGGGAAGCCGTTGTGGTGGGTCGTGTTGGGAGTGGTGGGGATGCTTGCCGTGATTGCCGCGCTCACCGCCCTGTGAGTTTCGATTTCTTCAATAAGTTCCCGAGGAACCATTGGCATGCTTGCCGGACAGATCACGCAGCCGCGTCGCATTGAGTTGATCAACATTGCCGAACCGACGTTGCCGGAGGAGCCGGGGCAGATCATTTTTCAGCCGGAGATCGGCTGTCTGTGTGGATCAGATCTGCCGTATTTCGACGGGGAGCTGAGTCAGGAGCCGCATCAGATCGGCCATTCGTTGCACGAAATGGTCGGGTCGGTCGTCGACACGAGCGGCAACAAGTTCCGTCCGGGCGACCGCGTGCTGGCAGTGCCCATCAATCAGGTTGGTCTGTTTGAGCGGTTCGTCCTGTCGGAGCAGCGGGCCATTCCTCTGGATCCGCGGCCCGACGAGGAACACGCCCTGCTGGCCCAACCGCTGGGCACGGTGCTCTATGCCCTTCGCAAGCTCCCGTCGTTTATCGATCAGACAGTCGTAGTCGTCGGACAGGGGCCGATCGGCCAGATGCTCAACGCCGTTCTG
>JAHBXU010000246.1 GCA_019636315.1 Planctomycetaceae bacterium
CCGGTTGTAGATGTAGTTGATGCTCTCCAGGAACTGGATGTGGCGGTCTCCGGCCATCTCAATCATGGCAAACATCGAAGCGACGTCTCCGGCGGCCCGGAGCGGTTGTCCGTCCGGACCAAGAAAGTCTGCCGGACGAATCAGTCGCCACAGGAAAAGCCGCCACGTTCGCAGTTGGGACGTTCTCCACGGCGCCTGTCGGACGTGCGCGGCATCGTCCAGCGGGCCGCAAACGGAGGGCGTCCCATCCGTCCATTGCTGGTTGCCCCACGTCAGCCAGGTCACACCGTCGGAATAGGCTTGCTGCACACGGGCCAGCACCTGGTCGTCCGGCAAATAGTCGTCCGCATCCACCGAGACGCAGATGTCGGCGCCGGCCCAGGACGGATCTCGCAGCAGTCGCTGATACGTTCCGCACTGATACAGACGCCGACGATTCGCGCTGAACTCAAACCGCGAATCGTGCCCCACGACGGCCCTGGCCAGTTCCAGCGAGCCGTCAATCGAGCCATCATCCGCCACGTGGCACGTCCAGTTCGTGACGGTTTGCTGCTGGATGCTCTGGAGACAACGTTCCAGCCAAGCGGCGTCGTTGAACAGCGGGACGATGAGGCGGAACCGGTCCATATTACACTCCATTACACTCCGGCCAGAACCTGGTCGGTCACCTTCCGCTGGCTCGATCCGTCGACCCCCCACAGGTGCACGGCATACGGAGGGACGCCGTCCGAGAACAGAGGCTCGAATCTCTGCATGATCTCGGCCCGTCCTGCTTCTTCCGCGTGCCAATAGGCATGCGCCGTCTCACGGTCGGGAATGGCGTAGAAATAATGGCGCGGCAGAATCGTCAGATCGTCGTCGTCGGCCGGGAACAACGCTGTCAGCAGATCGGGGCCGTACGTGATCCGCCTGGGAGGCTCCGGCTGACTTGCTCGCTGAATACAGGCTTCCACGATCCGCCTTGCCGCGCGCGACCCCGGCACGCTTCCCATCAACCCGCAGGCCAGATGCGGGCGGGTGTGCCCCGTCGGCTGGCAGGGCGCGAGGAAAAAACGTTCCTTCAACAGCGGCTCCAGACTTCTCAGCGTCACCACGTCGCAGTCGAGATAGACGCCGCCATACTCGGCCAGCAGCCAGTAGCGAACGATATCCGAACGGCTGCTGTACCACGGCAGGCGGTCGACGAGCGCCCGAAGCTGTCGTGGGAAGTCTGCAGGCAGTTCATGCCAGACGCGAATGTCCCAGCCGCGATGAAGCTCACGAAACGCTTCGACATTCTGCAGCGCCCATCCCGGCAACTCCTCGTGAAACCAGACCCAGTGAGCAAGTTTCGGAATTCTCATGAGCAACCTCACACCAAGTCCATCCCGAAGCAAGTTCTTCTGCCTCTTCCCCGGCCACTGACAGGCCGACAGTAACGGTCGCTCATGCAGATCCGCTGGCTGAGGGCATTGTACGTGTACGTGATCCGCTGGCCGGCCGGATTGGTCACCGAACGGCGACGGGAGAGGTCGTCGTAAGTCGACGTGTAGCGGCCGGTGTCGTTGGCCATCATCGTGCGGTTCCCCTGTTCTCGGTCGCGTCCAGCGAAGCCGGACCTAAGCATGGCTCAACTATCGTGTGTCACCTTTGACACCAGAAATTCATTACTCGACGTTGAATGTATCCTCGCTAGCCTTCAACAACGCCCGGATTCCACTGCTACTGACACCTGAATTACTTCCGATGATCAGCACAGTCAGTTCCGGCATGCCTGCCAGTTCCAACAGACCCGCATCTGAAATCCCATGGCATCGCCACAACATGACGTATCTCAACTGCCGCAGCTTCTTCAACATTCGCAGCGATATGTCTGTGACCGCGGTGTCGCTTAATGAAATCATCTGAACTCCCGGGCACTGCTCGACGACCACTGCAATTCCCGCATCGGTCACTCCTGTCCCGTCAAGCAGTAGCGCTCGCATCCGGCGAAACTCTCGAAGCCGCATGAGCGTCTTATCCGTTATGCCCGTCCCACTCAGGTCCAAATGCTCAATTGAATCAAGCGCTGACACATTCTCAAAGCCATCATCGGATACAGCTGTGTCGCGTAGAGAAAGCGTACGCAATTGCCGCATACTGCAAACAACCCTGGCTCCATCGTCTGAAATCTGCGTTCCTGAAAGAGACAGGGACTTCACGTTGTCGCGTTCGGCGAAATGCGCTATTCCCGCGTCAGTGATCGCCTTGCAATCCGTCATGTAGAGGTCCCGCAAGATCGACAACTGTGACAGTTCCTTCAAGGATGCGTCAGTAATCGCAGTACCACTGATATCTATCGACTCGATTTTGGCGCACCGTGACAACATCATGATCCCGGCGTCGGAAATCGCTGTATTATGAGTATCAGGAGAAGATGCTAGCCCGATCGCTCGCAAATCGGCCTTTGCAGCTAGCAGCCGAACATCCTCATCGTTCATGCTACATTCGCTCAAGTTCACACGGTCAAGAAAGCGACAGCTTGAGAGCAACGCCGCCGTTTCTGGCGGTAGTTGCGACCTGCTTAAATCAAGTGTCGACAAGCGCGGCATATCGGCGAGCTGCTGCAACGCCGTCACATCGATTCTGCTCCCTCGAAGACCAAGCGTCGTCATTTGCGGGAGCTTTGAAACCAAATCAACCGTGACGCAAGCGCCACTTTTAGCGGCCATTGTATTGTTTAGGTTTAATGATTGCAGATTCTTCATGTCAGCAAGTTTGCCGAGTGAGCCAGATGCAACATCGGTGTTACTTAGATCCAAGTGCTCAAGTGACGCCAGATGTCGCACTACTTCCAAAGCATTGCCAATGTCTATGGCGCCTTTATTTCCCTTGAGGCTCAACCATCTTAATCGCGTCAACCTTCCAAGGGAGTTCCAGCCATCCTTCGACACGCCTAAACGAATTCGCCCTGAGAACGACGACGGCTCCAACGTCAATCCAGGAATCTCGGCCTGTTCGATTTCTTGACATATTTCTGCGAGTGTTTCGTCGTTGATGTTTAACCTTCTACTTTGAATGTACCACATTGATGCGGCAGGTACGCCTACGACTTCGGGGGCACGTGCCGGTGTTGAACCGAGAAAACAATCATTAAACACTTCCTCGGACCCAAACATTATGTCGTTGCGCGGCGCGAACACGTTAAGCGGTTGAACCGAATCAAATGGGCGTATCGAGTCTTGTTTACGACAGGCAGCCTCGGCGGCGACGCGGGACTTGCCGGGATCACGGTTCGTACTCGTGTCGGCAGAATCGAGCGTGTCGATCGTAAGGTTGGCAAACAGCAAGCAAACAGTGCAAATAAATGAAATGCGCATAAGGAGCCTTTGCATCGCTGGCCGCATGAACGGCTCGGTGCGGTGGTTACCAGATGTTTAGCCATAGTGCTCGCATTTGATTACCCAACGCATGGACAGGCGAAAAAGCGTGTCGAAATGGGCGGTGTGCACGAGGTGGTAGGCTGTATTGTCGATATGTTATTGGATGCTATTTCAAATAGAGTGATGTGCGGACGCTAGGCAATGACATCGCAACTACAGCAGCCTATAAGTTGTGCACGATTGTAAATTCCCAGGCCAAACATAACAACAGCCGAAAAATAGGTAAGAGCCCAGTTGTGGCAGACTTGCCGTTGAGCTATAGTAATGGGCCCATGAAACCTCGCGTTACATGCACCGACCATGCATTCATAAAAAATCCTGTCACATACCTCCTTTGGTGTTCTACAATTACAGTAACAAACATCATGGTCATTGCAGCAGTTAACAAAATCGGCCCCAAATGGAATGGGGTGATTCGGGACAAGACGATTGATCAATCGCTGTTTTGGGCCACAGCCATTCCCAACACATGGATTGAAGCACTGATTTCCCGATGGGTCAACGCGATTGGTAGGATTTGATTTGACATACTGATAGAGCAGGAACCTTTGTTCTGCGATGCCCAGCGGGTCGTGTGAAAGCCATCTAGCAACTTGTGGATTATAGATGCGAGCGCGGACGTAGAGGTATGGTGTGTCGTTGTCAACGTAATATGCCCACTCGCCGATGTACTGAAATGGGTTTTCCGTAGCGCCGAACTGCGTGATGATGTTTCCCCAAGCGTCGTAGAGGTACGTGTCCGTGACGGTTTGGTTGGAAGCCGTCAGTTGCCGTGTCGAGCCGATCGCGTCGAAGTGGAACCAGTGGGTGGTGCTGCTGCGGCGCTGGGAGATGAGGTTGCCGTACAGGGCCGGTTCGTTGGTGTACACCACCTGAGTGGCGTTCGAGCTGTCAGTTTCGGCCAGGTAGTTCTGGTTGTCCCAGAGGAACTTCTTGGTGCCGGTCGATTCGTCCAGCCGGACCCGCAGGCCGTCGGGGTCGTACTGCATGGTGTTGCGGACGCCGGTTGGGAGGCGGACCAGCGTGGTGCGGTTCTCGTAGTCCCAGGTGGTCGTCGTGCGGCCTCCGCCGGGGGCGGTGACCAGCCGTTGGTTGCCGGCCGCATCGAACGCGTAGTTCGTGGTCCCGGCGCCGTCGACGGATGTCGTGAGCTGATTGGCCGCGTCGTAGCTGTACGTGGTCCGTGCGCCGCCTTCGTTCTTGAGCGTCCGGTTGCCCGCCGCGTCGTACGTGAACGTATTGCGGTAGGCGCTCGTGCCGGTACGGTGCTCGGCGAGCAGTTGGTACGTGTGGTCGTACAGCCACGTCACGCGGGAGCCGTCCGCTTCCCGCACGGCGCGGCGGTTGCCCGTCTTGTCGTACTTGTAGACGAAGTTCGAGATCGCCACTCCCGTGCTCCGACGGTTGGCGAGCGTCGTCAGGTTACTGGCGTTGTCGTAGAGGAATGACGCCCGCGTGCCGTTCGAGAGCCGTTTCACCGTGCGGCGGTCGGCCGTGTCGTACTGGAAGCTGGTCCGATCGTTCTGCGGGTTGCGGACGAGCGTGATGCGGCCGGCCGCGTCGTAGGCATACGTGAAGCGCCCGCCGTCCGGGTCCATCAGGCGAGCCCGCTGGCTGAGCGCGTTGTACGTATACGTGATCCGCTGGCCGGCCGGATCGGTCACCGAACGGCGACGGGAGAGGTCGTCGTAGGTCGACGTGTAGCGGCCGGTGTCGTTGGCCATCATCGTGCGGTTCCCCACGGCGTCGTAGGCGAACGTGGCGCGCGAGCCGTCGGGATACTTGCGGCCCACGAGCGCGCCGACGGGATTGTACGAATACGTGGTGCGGAAGCTCCGGGCGTCGATTCGCCGCGTCTGAGACCCGGCCGCGTCATACGTGCTGGTCGTGCGGCGACCGAGCGGATCAATCTGCTGCGTCTGTTGGCCGGCGGCGTTGTATGTGAACGAATACCGGTGGCTGCGGCCGTCGACCAGCGCCCTGGTCGTGCCGTCCGCATTGTACACCGTCGTGGTGCGCACGGCGAGAGCGCTCACCTGGGCGATCGGGCGATTGACGGCGTCGTAGACGCTCGTCGTGCGGCGGGTTTCGGCGTCGATCTGGACACGTTGGCGGCCGGCCGCGTCGTACAGCGTGGTCGTTCGGTGCCCGAGCGGGTTGATGAGGGCGGTCTGCTGGCCGGCGGCGTTGTAGAGGCTCGTGACGCGATGGCCGAGCGGGTTGATCTGCGCACGCGGACGGCTGTCCGCATCGTACGTCGAAGTGGTGCGGTTCCCGAGCGGATTGACCTGGGCGACCATGCGTCCGGCCGCGTCGTACACGGTGGTCGATCGGTTGCCCAGCGGATCGATCACCGCGATGGGCCGGAGCTTGTTGTAGATGGTCGTCGACCGGCCGCCGGCGGCGTCAATCTGCGCAATCGTCCGACCCACCGCGTCGTAAACCGTGGTGGAGCGCTTCCCCAGGGCGTCGATGCGGGCCACGGCACGGCCGGCGGCGTCGTAAAGCGATGTGGAACGGTTGGCGAGCGGGTCGATCTGGGCCTTGGGCCGGTTGGCGGCGTCGTAAACCGTGGTCCAGCGCTTCGCCAGTGGATTGACGGAAGCAACGCTTCTTCCTGCGGCGTCGTAGACCGTGGTCGAGCGGTTGCCGAGCGGGTTCACATGGGCAATCGCCTGGCCGGCGATATCGTAGACCGTGGTGGAGCGCCTGCCCAGCGGGTTGATGCTGGCCACGGGACGCGATGCGGCGTCGTAGACGGACGTCGTGCGCTCGCCCAGCGAGTTCCTGATGGCGACCTGGCGGCCGGCGCCGTCATAGACGGAGGTCGTGCGGTTGCCGAGGGGGTTGATCGTGGCCAGCGGCTGGCCGGCGGCGTTGTAGAGGGTGGTGGTGCGGCTGCCGAGGGGATTGACTGAGGCTCTGGCTCTACCGGCGGCGTCATAGAGGGTGGTCGAGCGCTGGCCGAGGGGGTTGACCTGGGCGATCGTGCGGTCGGCCGCGTCGTAGACGGTGGTATTGCGGTTGCCGAGCGGGTCGATGACGGCGATGTTGCGGCTGGAGGCGTCGTAGACGTAGGTCGTCCGGTGGG
>JAHBXU010000247.1 GCA_019636315.1 Planctomycetaceae bacterium
CGTAAGTCAACGCGAACCACTCGGCCCCCAAACTGCGCAATCGCCCTCCCGGCATACGAAAACGAACTGCATGAATAAACATCAGAAGCAACAGGCAAACCGCAAAAACGCGATCCCGCGAGAGCACCCCGACGATCACCGCATCGCCTGTCGTCGCCCAATGCGGCATCCACGTCGCCACCAGGAGCAATAGAACTCCCACCGCGACAGGAGCAAAGCGAACATCCGGTACGTCGCGCTGCAACTCCGGTACGTCGCGCTGCAACAACGATACGAGCTCCCAAGCGCATCGCAGCCCCAGGATTACGCAGAGGACGAACAGGATCGGAGCAGGAGGCCCCAGACGCGCATCCCAGAGGAACAGGCCGACCGCACTGGGAATTAACACCGCCGAGACCAGAATCCGCCAGCGAAGCATGTCAGCGAGATCTCCTCACGGAGTGACGTCGAGCGCAAGCGCCGTCGGATCAGCGGATGTCGGGACCTGATGGGCCGGCGGGTGCACACCACATCGACCCGATGGAACGGATGGGATTATGACGCCGACAGGCCGCCGAAGCGACGGTCGCGGGCGGCAAAGTTGCGAAACGCTTCGTCGAGGTCCGGGGCACGAAAGTCGGGCCAGTGCTTGTCAGTCACCCATAGCTCCGCATAACTGATCTGCCAGAGCAGAAAATTGCTGACTCTCATTTCGCCCGACGTGCGGATCACCAGATCCGGATCTCCCATCCCCGCCGTATAAAGGTGTGCCGAGATGACCGACTCATCGATCTCCGCGGGATCGAGCGCTCCCGATTTGACACGCTGCGCAATGCTCCGCATCGCATCCACAAGCTCCATGCGGCTGCCGTAGTTCAGCGCCAGACAGAGCGACATTCCCGGATTGTTCGCGCTGAGTTCGATTGTCTTCTGGACTTCCCCCAGAATCCCCGCCGGCAGGCCGTCATTCCGTCCGATCGTGCAGAATCGCAACTCCTGCCGCATGATCTCGTCCCGTTCCTTGACGACATACGTCCTCAACAGGCTCATCAGCAGTTCGAGTTCGAGCGGTGGACGCTTCCAGTTTTCACTGCTGAAACAATAGAGCGTGAGCTGTTCCAGTCCCAGCCGGGCGCACTCTTCCACCGTCGCCCGCACACTTTTGACGCCGTGGCGATGCCCCTCAATGCGCGGCAGCCCGCGCGACTTCGCCCAGCGGCCGTTGCCGTCCATGATAATGGCCACATGGCGTGGCAGCCGCTCGCGGACCAGTCCACGCTCAGCCAGTTCAAAATCGTTATAAGGGGTGTCTGCCGACACGCGTGCGCGTCACATGATTTCTGGAGGTCAGGACCATTTTCCCCGAGGACCGACCAGGAGCCCCCGGCCTGAGGGAACCGGCGGCCCGGCGGTTTCCTCTCGACTCATGCGGCTGCGGTGAGCCTCGATCGGCCGACGTATTGTTGCAGATTGCCCTCGGTTCCGGAAAGGCGTCCGTTTGCCGCTGGTATTGTCGTCGGACGGAGGCTATACTGCGCCGCTTGAAATCGTCTCGCAGCAACAATCAGGGAGGGGCGAGACAGGCGGTCAGTTCTCTGTTAGTTCTCAATCAACCCCATGCCGAATACTGCGAGTGCAAAAAAGGAGCTGCGCAAGAGCCGCAGCCGTCGTCTCCGGAACCGGGCGCAGCGGTCGACGTTGCGTAACGCCGTCAAACGCGTACGCGCAGCCATTGCGGCACAGGACCGTGATGGTGCGGAACAGTCTTTCCGCGTCGCCACGAAGAAGCTGGATCAGGCTGCTGCCAAGAACCTCATCCATCGCAACCTTGCCGCACGCGTCAAATCGCGTCTCTCCAAGGCGATTAAAATGCGGTTTGCCGCAACGACCTGAGGCGACTCCACGCACGCGTCCCGGTCCGGAAACGAAGAACCGCCGCGCTGAACGGGCTTGACCTGGGGTAGAAACCCGAAGCATCTGCGAGGGCGAGGCGAGCAGTCGTCGTTGTGTCATCCCCTTGAGAACGTGCCCGGTGAAGATTGCTCCGCATTCGTCGCATTCTCAAGTCGCCGTTCCGCTGCAGCATTGCGACATTGAATTGGCCGCCGCCCTGGCGGACGGGGCGTCAGCCTACGCAAATAATTGCGGTAATGCCGAGACGGCGCCGAACCGCGGCAGCGTCACGTCGCGCTCAACGGCCGTCCGGGGAATATCGAACTGGTCGCCGGCGGTCGGTGCATAACCGCCGTGATAGCTGAAGGCCCAGCGAAACCCGTGCGTTCGCAGAGCATTGCGCGTCGCCGCATTGAAGGTGTCGCGGCCGCCGACCGGATAGCTGAACGTATTGATCGGCTCGCCCAGCTCGCATTCAATGCGGCGTTTGCACTCACGAATTTCACGACTCTGTGCATCCGCATCGAGTCGCGACAGGACGGGATGCGTCACCGTGTGTCCGCCGAACGACATCCCCGCATGCCGCATCTCCCGAACCATGTCCCATGTCATCCACAGGTCGGCCGCATGTTCTGATCGAGCTCGCCCGCTGCCGGTGGCATCCGCCAGAAATGCGACAAAACGATCTGTTTCCCGGCCATCGAGTTGCTTGTAAATCTCAAGCAGTCGCCGGATGGCGACGCTGCGAGCCGGTGCATCGAATTCCATTCGTTCACCGGTCCATTCATTCGACGCCATTCCCGGCATCTCACTTGTGCGCACCATCCAGGCGATCTCGTCCCACCAGGCGAGCCGCGGCTCATCGAGAAACCCGGTCGTGACGAAGAACGTCGCCGTGGTGCGATGTTGCTTGAGGATGGGGAAGGCGATCTCGTAGTTGTCGCGATAGCCGTCGTCAAATGTCAGCATCACGCATCGGCCACGAGTGCGCGTGCCGAGCGCGTGTTGCAGGTCGTCCGGTCCGATGACGTCGAAGTCGCGAACGAGGTGAGCGACCTGCGCATCGAAATCCTCCGCTGTCGCACTCCACAGTTCCCAATCGAACGGACTGCCGGCCGGTGTGCCGATGCGATGATAATTGAACACGAGCAGCCCGCGCCACAGCGGCAGGTGACGCGACAGGGCATGCAGACCGAGCGCGTTCACTGCGCGAACAGCGAGGTCTCGTTTGTTCATGGGAATCCATCACCGGCAGGACCGGCGAAGCTGAGAAAGAGACACGTTCCGACCACGTGATATCGCCGAATAATGGGAATCGAGCGATCGCCTTCCCGCCTGGAGATCCTGCGAGTCGCCCTCGGCCACCCAGCCGCACCATGCCAGTTTACGACCCGAGAGATCTCCCGGCGGCGACTTCCTGCTTGCCGCAGTCGGTCAAACCCGCCCCCGGCATGTTCCCGTCCGTACGATTACTACAACCGGTCCTCGCTCGGGGAAAGACCCGTGGCTGGCCGAGAAGCGAACTGAAATGACAGGTGACTCATCATCGCCGACGCCATTCTTTGCCATCCGAGTCCGCTCCCTCCAGCGGCATGCCGGGCTCGCAAGTCACTGGTCTATTATTCGATCGCCGGTCGATGATCGTGCCGCTAACCCAATCACCCTTTGGTCGCCCCCGCGCTTCGTCTGATGCCCCGGGGAATCTTTGGCTCCGCCGTCTGGGAGCTGATCAGGCCGCCGCGGCACTCGATGTCTGGGAAATATTGGAGACACGTTCCTCAGATGCCTCGCTGGCATCGTCCCGTTTGTGGACGTCGACATGGCTGCGCCACTACGGTGACCTCGTGCCTCACGAGTTTCTGATCGGAGAGGTGGAGGGGACCCCGCATGGCGCGTGCCTGCTGACGCGCGGCGTCGGTGCATCCATTGGGCCCTTTCCCTTGCGGAGCATTCATCTGGGGACGGCGGGCGAGCCGGAGACTGACAGTGTGTGCGTCGAGTACAACCGCCTGCTGGCCGACGATGCACATCGCGCGGATTTTCTCCGCGCCATCGTCGCCCGCGTGCAACAGGAGAGCGACTGGGACCAGCTTCAGTTCGACGGCTTCTCGCAGAGTGATGCCGACGAATGGCTGCCCATCATCCCCGGTGCGTCGATCCGTCGGCGGCCATCACCCTACTTCGACCTGCGACGAACTCGGGACGAAGGAGCGGACGTCCTCAGCCATCTGGGCCGCAGCACCCGTAGCAACCTCCGCCGTCGACTTCGGGATTACGGCGACTTGACCCTCGATTGGGCCGAGTCCCTCAATTCGGCGGAGGAGATTTTTTCAGAGCTGGTGACGCTGCATCAGGCCCGCTGGACGGCGGCGGGCCGACCGGGCGCCTTTGCCAGTTCCCGCTTTCACGACTTTCAGCTCGAACTGATGACCCGCGGGCTTCTCGACCGCCGAATCGTCATGTTTCGCGTGCGCCAGGGGAGGCAGACGATCGGATGTCTGTTCCTGCTCGTCGACCGTAACCGGCTGCTCGACTACATTTCCGGCTTTGCATCGTTCGACGCATATGCCAGCCCCGGTCTGGTCGTTCATGCACTCTGCATGCAGGAGGCGCTCCGCCGCGGCTACGACGCGTACGATTTTCTCGTGGGCGAGCACCAGCACAAACGCAACCTGTCCAACGCGGAAAACGAACTCCTCTGGGTCGTTTGGCGGCGTGACCGGCTCAAGTTTCGCCTCGCCGGCCTGGTCCGTGAGGCCAAACAGATTGTTCGATGGGCTCGTCGGCGCGACGCGGCTAGTTGAGCCGCACCGGCGAGATGCCGCGACGCAGCGTTTCACGCATCACGTCAACCGGAGCGGGTTGATTGACGAAGCACTCGAACTGGTCGGCCGCCTGCAACACAAACATCTCCAGGCCGCTGATCGTAAAGCATTCATGCTCGCGGGCCTGCTTGAGCAGCAACGTGGTCTCCGGATTGTAAATGGTGTCGAACACCAGCATACCGTCCCGCAACCAATGTTGCGGAAACGGCGTGTCGTCCATATTGGGGTACATCCCAACCGGCGTGCAGTTGATAAGGATGTCCGCCAGCACGGTCCCTCGATTCTCCCAATTGATATACTGGCAGTTGAGGTGTTCCGCGAATTCCTTCCCGCGTTTGTTCGTCCGGTTGGCAACCGCTAATCCTGCTCCCGCCCGAACCACCCCCAACCCGATGGCCTTCGCCGCGCCGCCTGCTCCCAACAGGAGGACCTTCTTGCCTTCGAGTTCGGGGTCGTCCGGGTTCCGACGCTTCAAGCCGTCACGCAGCGCCTGCAGCGCAGCTCCATAGTCTGTATTGGTCGCCGCCCATTTGCCTTGCGGATTCTTGTACAGCGTATTCGCCGCACCGCAATCCCTCACCGACTCGTCCGGATAACGTGCATATTCCAGCACATGCTGTTTATGCGGAATCGTCACGCTGTAGCCTTCAATCTCCAGATTCTCGAACTCCTTGAGCGTCGGCAGCAGCACGTCGCGCGGCACACGTAACGGCAGGTAAACGCAGTTCAGGCCTTCATGACGAAACGCCGCGTTGTGGAGTAACGGGCTGTAACTGTGTCCGACCGGATCCCCGAGCACGCCGAACACACGGGTTTCCGCATTGATTTCGTCATAGTGATAGACGTCCTGCATCTCCTCGAAGGACAACTGGCCCGGCGCCAGAACCCGCTCGCTGCTGAATGTCGCATACGTCCAGGGGGAACCATACTTGCCGCACAGGATGCGGCTGGGCACGCCCAGTTCCCCCATGCAGAACCCGATCGTCGGCCGGTCCGCTTCCGAGACCAGACGCAGCATGCGGACGTTGTCCTCCGGCGTGTTGGCCATCGTCGCCAACTTGAAATAGTCGCCGTCCAACTGCAGCATGTCCGCGTAAATCTCCTCCAGATCGTCGGGCGTCTCCTTGAAGTTGTGGTAGCTGATGATCCGCCGGGTATCGCCGTAACGCCTGATCTGGTTGGCGATGTCGACCTCCAGGTCGACATAGTCGGCTCCCAGGACAATGGCCTGCCGCAACAGCGTCAGCCGCTGGTCTTCATCGGCTCGCCATTTGCCGGTTTCGGCAGCGCGGCGGCAGGTGACAATCACCGGCGTCGGACGATCGACGAGCAGCCGATGCAGATCGGGCGTGTGCTTCAGCCAGTCCAGGCGCAACTCGACAAGTTCCGCTCCCTCTTCGGCAAGAGCACGGTGCTCGGCAATCACCATCTTGTGCCGGGTTCGTCCAAGCGTGACGCAAATCATCGGGGCGGCAAAATCACAGGTTTGATGGTGTCGAGTCAGCAATGCAGTGTAACGTGCCAGGGGAAGTCTCCTCAACGTGCGACGGGAATCCGTTGCCGCCGATTTCGCAGTTCCCCATCTTGCCGTTCCCCCTGACGCTCGTCCAGCAATCAGTGAATGCCGGCATCTCAAGAATGATCCGTCCGCTGGCGGGTGAATTCACATCAGAATAGTGGATCATGGCCCGCCGACAGAGGCGGTCACGCGGCGGAGGTTGGTCATGGCATCGGCCGGGGGAGACGGAGATTGGAGCGCCTGGCGGAAATGATCTGCGGCCTGCGC
>JAHBXU010000248.1 GCA_019636315.1 Planctomycetaceae bacterium
GAAGTCCGCCCGAATCGTCAGGTCTCAACGATTGTCGTTTGCAGAGTCATGGAGTTTGCCCGAATCGGGCGATTGTGTTTCCCTTGGTCCGGACGATGGAAAGGACACGGGACGGTGACGGAAATGCGCCCGCGAGAAGCGTTCCTCGTCGCGGCCGTTTGGAGTCCTCCCCCACCCCCTGTGAATGAAATCATGTACGCGCGACTGACACGGATGAATCCTCTGCCCCACCGGGCAGTGCTGCATTTTGCGGTTCTTGCTGCGATGGCCTTCAGTGCGGCAATGCCGACAGCTCGCAGTCAGGAGCCCTCTGCGGAATTGGACCTGCAAGGCATCCTGCCAGGCTTTATCCCCACCGGCATCACGGATACGGATTTCGCCGAGTTGAACGGCAATTGGGCGGATTGGGCGAACACGACCGGCACGCTGGTCGTGGACTTTTACTCGTCAGAAGACCCTGCGGTCTTCGGCCGTAAGGCGACGCTGGATCAACTGCGGGCCCGGGTCGCAACGATGGAGCTGGCCCTGGAAGACTCCCGGTATGCAGGGATTCACCTTCCTCTGGCGGACTTCCATAACCGACTCGCCCCACGCGTGGCCGTTCTGGAGGCTCTCCTCGATACGCTCAATCTGGATGTAGCCGCCTTAGGCCAGGCGCATTCGCAAGCCGCACTCAAGACCCTGGCGGCCGACGCGCGGGCGCTTGATGCACATTTTCGCAGCATTCCCAAAGGGGATGCCTGGCTGCCGTACCTGAAAGTGCCAGAGATCATTGCCGCAGCGGAGTCGGCGTCGGCCCCTGCCGACCTGACAACGCTTTTGGACTCTGTAGCGGCCAAGCTGGCCGGACGCACCGCGCTGGACGAAGCGCAACGCAACTTCCTCAGCGCGGAGCCGGTTCTCGCATTTGAAGATTCGATCGCGACCGCCAGAGCGTCGCTGGTCGCGCGGAATCCTGACGAATATCGATCGCAGCTTCGCGAGAAGGCGGCCGCTCTGGTCCTGGCCATCGAAGAGTACAAAGAGCGCCCGCTCAGCGTGTATACCCGGACAATTCGAGCCGCCTATGACGACATTCGCCGGATGTCGCCGGACGGTGGCGACCGGCTGACGGATGCGATGCGCCGCTACTTCCTCAACTACAACACCCGGGCGATGGTCGATGAAGCGTTGGTGCAGACGTTGTTCAACGAGAGCCGCATGGAATCCGGCTTTATCAACGAGATGGCGAACAGCGCGCGTGTCACCGGCTGCCAATGGACGGATACGCACGCCGGAATCGACCTCAAGCCGAGTGTGGACGGAGCGCGTTTCGATCTGTGGATGCGGGGCAACGTCCGCGCTCAGATGAAGGGGGAAACGCATATGGCAACGGTGTACCTCTCCGGAAGCCATCATTTTGACGGACGCAAGGAAGTCTTCTTCAACGGCGACCATTTCTACACCAATCCGGCTCGCGTGTCGGTCTCCGCGCGAACGACGCCGACCGGCGCGCGCACCAGCTTCAGCCCGATTCCCATCCTTGGCCGAATCAGCGAGAACATCGCCGTCAATGAGGCGCGCAAGCAGGTGCCCGAAGCAAATCAGCGCACGCGGCAACGAATCTACCAGGAAGCGAAGCCGCGCTTCGATCAGGAGGCGGCCCGTAACTTCTACGAGGCGGAACTGGAGATCGAACGCAAGATCAATGGTCCGCTGAGGGAACAGGGCCTGTATCCGGACGCGACGCAATTCACATCGTCCGAAATCGATGTCATGGCCCGGACGCGCGTGATGGAGTCCGGCGAACTCGGGGGAGCCGCCACGTTCCCGATCCCCATCTATCCGGGACATGGGATCCTGCTGCAATTCCACGAATCGCTCCTGAACAATGCGGCTCAGCGATTTGAACTGGAAGGCAAGACGTTCACGCCGGAAGAACTCAAGGCGTACTTGACCGGACGGCTGGAGAAACTGACCGGACGAAGCATCGACCTGAACAAGATTCTGCCGTCGGAAGAGGACGACGCCGAAACGACCAACGAACGCATCGAGACCGTCACATTCGCCGCTGAGGACGCCATCCGTGTGCAGTTGGAAGGCGGTCGGATCAAGTTGTACCTGCGAGTCGGCTTCGATATCGAAGGACGCGATCCGATTGCACCGCAGAGCATCAGCATGGAACTGTACCCCACACTGGTGGGCGACAAAGTTCATATCGAACCCGGGTCAACGATCGGCGTCGACGCCATCGGACCGGTGCCTCCCGGCGAAGTGGCCGCGCAGATCACCCGCGCGAACATCATGCGTTCAAAGATGCAGGACCTGTTCGAGCCGACGGACCTCAACGCCGTGACGACCCAGCAACTCCAGAAGAAAACGCTGACATTGCGGCTCACCGACTTGAAGGTCCGCGGCGGGTGGGTCAGTGCTGTTCTGACGGATGGAGTCTCACAGCCGTATCGATCCTACGCCAGCGTGGAGGCGACCCGCGAGTCGCACGTGGTGCTTGAGAACCAGGCCGTCCAGGATCGGACGCTTGAAGGCGCCTCGCCGGGGCGCACGACGCAGGTCGGCGAGATCCCGGGCGTCATCGGTCGTTAATCCTCTGGCGTCCAACCGAATCACTGCCCGAATCACTGCGGCTGACCCATTCGTGGGTCACGCCGCAGCCGGGGAGGGCAGGGCGGAATCCGGAAGATACCCCGCGTCAATGCTTGAGGCGGCACTCTCTGGCTGCGAGTCGTGCGGTCGTTCGTCTGGATAAGGATCATATGGGCTGGAAGTCGCTGTGCCGGCCTCCAGTTCGCCCAGCAACTGACGGATGACGGACTCTGCTTCGAGTTTCTCCCGCAGCCAATGGTCCCGCGTCGCCAGCCATTGCGACTCGCGCGTGACAGACGCCTCGATCTCCTGTTGAACCGAAGTCTCGCGAGATTGGAGAATCTCGTCACGTTCCGCGATCCATTCGGCGAATTGCCGCCGCTCGGCGCGGAACTCCTGACGCTGTTCCTCGAGGCGATCTCGAATTTCACCCAGTTCGTCAAATCGCCTTTCGATGGAAGTGCGGACATCCTCAAAATGGGCGGAGAGCGCGGCCCGCGCCTGTTCGATGCGTTGCCGCGAGGTCTCTTCACCGAAGTTTTGAGCGAGCGCGGCCCAGGTCTGTTCGACCGCCAGGCGGATCTCCAGCGTATGACGGTGCGCCGCTTCGAGTTCATCGCGCAGGCCGTCGAGACGAGCTCGTCGCGCATCCAGATTTTCGGCATGCAACGTCAGGATCTCCAGTTGCCGCTGCATGTCGGCTCTCTGCGCGGCTGTCTCTTGCGTCCAGGTCTCGCGTTCCTGATTCCACGTGGCGGCGGCATGGCTGTGCAGCGTCTCCCACGATTGCCGCGAGGCTTCGAGCAGATCCCTCGACCGGTTCAGAGACTCTTCCCGATGTTCCAGAATTTCCCGGAAGCGATGCAGTTGAGCGGCGCGTAACTGCAATTGCCGGTCATTCTGCACGTGATTGCTTCGTGTGCGCTGATGGTCCGCGTCAAGTTCCTGCTGACGCTGCTCCAGCGTGCGGCGCAGCTGTTCCAGATGCGCTTGATGGAAGTGCGTTCTCTTTTCGAGATCGATTCGCTGCTGTTCGATCTCGTGACGGTGCTGCTCATGGAGTGCGCTGGATTCCTTCAGCTGCGTTTCAACCTCCTCGCGACGGGCCGCCAGTTGCTGCTCGAGCGCCTCTCGCTCCTGCTCCAAGTGGAGTTTGGCCTGTGCCTGTTCTTCGTCCCACCAACGTCGTTTTTCGAGGATCTGGGCCTCCAGCGCCGTGAGTGATTTCTCCAGCCTGGACGTGCGCAGGGAACGTTCGGCCTCGATCTGACTTTCGAGGTCCTGCAGGGCCTGCCTTTGATGTTGCTCGAAATCGATCCGACCTGATTCCAGCGCCTGTCGGGCCACTCGAATCTCTGCGGCTTCGGCCGTGATCTGTCGCCGCTCTTCTTCCAGGGCGGCGCGCTCTTCTTCGAGCATGCAACGGTCAGCGGCGAGAGAACGCAACACGTTCTCGTGTTGTTCAGTTTCAATCTGTTGTTGGCGCGCGCGTTCGGCGGCGGCGGCTTCCTGATCGTGAAGCAGCGCACCACGCTGTGCGGCGACCTCGTCAACAAGCAATTGAACTTCCGCCTGCCGCGCGGCGAGTTGCTCTTCACGCAGACTCAGCTCCGTCTCACGTCGTGCGATCTCGTCGTCAGCCTGCTGTTTCGACAAGCGGATACGTCGCCGTTCCTGGTCGAGCGCTGCGTACTGAGCGTTGACGTTCTGCTCTCTCCGGTCGAGCTCCGCCAACTGCGTTCGCAAATGCTCGATAAAGTCGCCCGCGCGTTCCAGAGAGTGCTGGTCCGGCGGCGTCGCCGGGCGAGGGCCCGGCAGGCCGTCCGCCGTCGTGCGATTCCGATTCAATCCCCCATCGGCGCCAGCGAATGAAGCGCTGCTCATTTCGGGAATCCTTTCCCTGCAGTTTCTGGCCGTCATTGGCCCAGACGGTCCGCGCCCCGCCCGCGACGCCGGACGGAGGTGCGGACCCGTGGCGGTTCATCGATCACAAATGCTTATCAAGCAGCGCCGCGAGTTGCGCTTTGGGTTGCAGCCCGCTCACACGTTCCACAACCGTTCCCCCTTTGAAGAGCATCAGCGTGGGGATGGCGCTGATCTGATGCTGCACGGCGATCTGCCGACTGACGTCGGTATTCAGCTTGCCGACGCGCACCTTGCCTTTGTAGTCCTCAGCCAATTCATCAATGGTCGGCGCCAGCATTTTGCAGGGGCCGCACCAGGGCGCCCAAAAGTCGACAAGCACCGGTTCATCGCTTTGGATGACGGCGTCCTGGAAGTTGCCATCGGTCAACTCGTACACATTGTCGCTCATAACGCTACGTCCTCGTACAAAAGAATCGGCACGGCAATTCGAAACGGCCTCGATCGCCGCGGCCCTGAGCGGGCCGTTCCTACTGAACTGTGAGATCAGATGACGACAACCGTCCAAGGCGTAACTGGTTGCGAATTATAGGGAAACGGCATGTTGTGTCAACGTGCAACTGCCGAGGCACCGAAGCGGTAAGTTCTTGTGGGCAAATCATTTCCGCTTGACAGGGGACAGGGCGACGGCCGAGTCGACACTCCATCCTGCGTTTTCTCTCCGAACAAATTCCGAGCGGCACGCTTCTGATCTCATCAAAGACGCTTCGAGTTGAAAATTGACGGTGATGAGGTGTTGAATCCTGCGGTGAACACGCGATGATCCACAGAGAAACGAACGAACAGCATCCAGGGGCGGCATCATGGCCAATGGTGAACGTGACGACACCGCAAAGATCGATACGTCTGAAACGGTGACTCAGGCCCGCACGCGCGTCATCGCCGTCTCGGGAGCCGGCGGGCTCATTGGATCGATGCTCGTCGAACAACTGCCAACCCAGGGTCGCTCGGTGATTCGGCTGGTCCGCGAAACACCGCGTTCCGCAATCCACGAGGTCCAGTGGGACACGGAGGGCGGCCTCGTCAATCCAACGCGGTTGGAAGGCATCTTCGGCGTTGTGCATCTGGCCGGAGAGAACATCGCCGGCGGCCGATGGACGGAGGACAGGAAACGTCGGATTCGCGAGAGCCGCGTCCAGGGAACCGAGACGCTTTGTCGCAACCTGGCTCTGTTGCATCGCAAGCCGAAGGTTCTGGTGTGTGCGTCCGCGATCGGCTATTACGGGGACCGGGGCGATGAGATGCTGGATGAGTCCAGCCCCGCGGGCCACGGCTTTCTGCCAGGCGTCTGTCAGGAATGGGAGCAGGCGACGGCGCCCGCCGCTGAGGCTGGCATTCGCGTCGTCAACCTCCGATTTGGCATCGTTCTGAGCACCGCGGGAGGAGCGCTTGAGAAGATGCTGACTCCGTTCAAAATGGGTGCTGGTGGCAAAGTCGGCTCGGGGAAGCAGTATTGGAGTTGGGTCGCGCTCGCCGACGTCGTCGGGGCAATCGTTCATGCGCTGGATTGCGAGACGATTTCGGGACCGGTGAACGTCGTCTCACCGAACGCCGTGACAAACGCCGAGTTTACAGAAACGCTCGGCCGCGTCCTGCACCGACCGACAGTGCTGCCCATGCCGGCCTTCGCAGCGCGGCTTGCCCTGGGAGAAATGGCCGATGAGCTGCTCCTCGCCAGCGCCCATGTCGTCCCGTCCCAACTGCAGCGGACCGGTTACGACTTCCAATTTCCCGATCTTCAGGAATGTCTTCAGCACGAGTTGACCAGCAAACCCACATGACCGACGATCCCCTCTATCGAGAGGCGCTCCACCGATTTGGTGAGATCATTCACGAGGCGCAGGGCCTTGGGCTGCGCGACCCGACAGCGATGGCTCTGGCCACGGTCGACGCCGACGGCCGACCGTCGGTGAGGATCGTCCTCATGCGGGGGTTCGACGCCCACGGCATCCGGTTTTATACGAACATCCACAGT
>JAHBXU010000249.1 GCA_019636315.1 Planctomycetaceae bacterium
TGCCTTGCATACAATCGGTTCTGTGGATCACGCGTCCGCAGTTCTTCCGTGCTGGCGGACGCCTGCCGATAAGTGCGGCTCATCACGATCTGCTTCAGGAGCTGCTTGACATTCCAGCCGTTATCGACGAACTCGACGGCCAGGTTATCCAGCAGTTCCGGGTGCACGGGCGGTTCGCCCTGTCCGCCGAAATCATTCAGGATGCCCGCCAGACCGCTGCCAAAACACAAGTACCACAGTCGGTTCGCCGTCACGCGGGCGGTCAGCATCCCCGAGTCCTGATCGCCGTTGGTCAGCCAGTTGGCGAGATCGAGTCGCGTTGCACGGTCGCCGGATGCAGCAACGACGCCGAGAAACTCCGGAACGGCCGGCTGCACAATCGGGCCGCTGTCGTCGAGCCAGTTGCCGCGCGGCAGCAATCGAATGGTGCGCGGCGTTTCCAATGCCACGGTGATCATTGACCGTCGGACGTTGTTGCGCAACAACGCCTCATCCTTTTTCAATTTGGAAAGCTGCGATTCCAGCAGTCCCCGCGCTTCGTCTCCTGCGACGGCCTGCAACATGGCCTCGACGTCGCGAATCTGAGTCGCGAGTGCTTCCAGTTGGGCCGCTTGTTCGGGCGTCGGGAGTTCCAGTTCCGGGTCACGTCGCGTTGGCAACCGGTCCCCACCCGTCTTGAAATGCTTCTCTTCGTCGATATCCGCGAAAAACGCGGCCATCGCATAGAAGTCCTTCGCGGTGTACGGATCGAACTTATGGTCATGGCACTGGCAACAGCCCATGGTTGCCCCCATCCAGACTTGCGACAGATTTCTCACGCGATCAGCCGCATAGATGGTGAGATACTCCTTCGGCTGGACGCCTCCTTCATGCGACGTTTGCAGCAGGCGATTGTAGCCGGTGGCAATTTTCTGGCTGGTCGTCGACCCCTCAACAAGATCACCGGCCAGTTGCTCGCGTGTGAACTGGTCGAACGGCAGATTCCGATTGAAGGCCCCGATCACGTAATCGCGATAGGGGGAAATGCTGTGATCCTGATCGCCATGATAGCCCACCGTATCGGCGTACCGCACAAGATCCAGCCAGTCCATGGCCATCCGTTCGCCGAAATGGGGCGAATCGAGCAGACGGTCGACGAGTTGCTCATAGGCCCGCGGATCGTCGTTTTGCACAAATGCATCGACCTCTTCCGGCGTCGGCGGCAGCCCGATCAAATCAAAACTTAATCGGCGAATGAGCGTCACCCGGTCCGCGTCCGGTGCGGGAGTCAGCCCTTCCGCCGTCAACCGATTGAGAATGAAATGATCAATCCAGTTCACCGGCCACGCCGATTCGCCAACGGATGGGACGTCGTGTTGCCGCGGAGCGACGTAAGCCCAGAACGGCTGGTAGGGCGCCCCCTGTGCGATCCACCGCTTGAGCAATTCCAGCTCTTCCGAGGTGAGGGACTTTCCCGAGTCGGCGGGAGGCATCCGTTCGTCCGGTTGATCGCTGGTAATACGGGCGATCAGTTCGCTCGCCTGGAGATCGCCCGGGACGATCGCGGACGCTTTCGCCGCTTCTTCGACGTCGAGTCGCAGATCCGCCGCGCGGTGGGCTGCGTCGGGGCCATGACAGGCAAAACAACGGTCCGACAGAATCGGGCGGATATCGCGATTGAACTCGATTTCCTTGGCGTCCGCACAAAGGAAACCGCCGAGGATAATCAGGCAGGCGGCGCTGACACTCCCCCCGCCGACCAGGCGATCGACCGTGTTGATGCACCAGCGGGAATATCCCATGGAAAGGTCCGTGATTTGCAGCATCGATTCGAGGAGGGCGGTCTGTGGAGGACCGGGAGGCGGACGCGTCGGTTCAGCATAACATACTTCGTGTCCTGGCGAGAAACGGACGCCTGAGTTCAGTCGGCGGTTCCGTGATGAATTCTACAGTCCGCCGCAAGCATGTCCCCGGACTCCACATGGCTCGAGCTATGCCACGTGGCTCCCTTCGCGGTAGACGCCAGTGCATGGGGGTTTCCCCTATGGCCCGGCAGGTGATTCACTGTATCGTGGAATGCGACAACCGGATTCTACGATCGCTTATCGTCCGGACTCAGACAAGGAGTGAATACCGATGGCATCCGTGATTACCAGCCGCGATCCAGCCAAGGCACAAGGCAAAACGACGCGAATCCTCATTGTCGATGATCATCCCATTGTGCGGCAGGGTCTTCGCATGACGATCGAAGCCGAGCGGGATCTCACCGTGTGCGGCGAGGCGGAAGGCGTCTCCCAGGCGATGCAGTTGTACCATGAGACCTCGCCGGATGTCGTGATCGCCGATATCTCACTCGAAAACGGCAGCGGAATCGAACTGGTCAAGGAACTTATCTCGCTCAATCCCCAGTTAAGAATCCTTGTCTGTTCGATGCACGAAGAAACGCTGTTCGCCGAGCGGGCGCTGCATGCGGGCGCGAAGGGGTATATCAATAAGGAGGAAGCGACCGACAAACTGGTCGCAGCCATTCGCCGCGTTGCGACAGGGCGTGTGTTTCTCAGCGAACAGATGACAGACCGAATGCTGTTCCGCCAGGTCGGCACGGGAGACGAGCCTCCCAAGTCGGCCATCGAGTCGCTTTCGGACCGGGAACTCGAAGTGTTCGAGCAGATCGGTCACGGCGTGACCACCCGGGAGATCGCCGAGAAACTGCACCTCAGCCCGAAGACGGTCGAGACTTATCGAGAGAACATTAAGCGCAAGCTCAACCTGACGAACGCAACCGAATTGACGCGTCACGCCGTACAGTGGGTGCTGGAAACCTCATAGCACGCACGCAACGCCGTGCTCATGCAATGATGACGCGATTTTGATGCGTGTCCCCAGTGAGTCACCCGGGGGGAACTGCTTACAGATACTTGCAGAGTTCCCGCCCAAAGCAACAGCGGAGATCCATCACGGGGAAGCTCTTGGCGTTCCATCGCAGGTGACGATCGTGCCCAATGGCCACAGAAGAGGACGTTGTGAACGGCCTGCTGATGCATTGGGTCACGATCGTGCTCCGCGATGGTCGGTGAGTCAGGCCGCTGAACCGGAAGGTCCTTCCACCGGCAGGCCGGCTTCCTTCCAGTCAACTTTTCCCGCTTCGTAATCGTAGACGTCGGTGTACCCGAGGTCCTCGAGTTGTTGAGCCGCCCTGGTCGAGGCATCGCACTCCGCATCCAGGCAGTACACCAGTACGGGCGCGTCCTTGTGCGGAGCAGCTTTGGTGACGTTTCTGGCAAACGCGTCATCCAGAGGAACGTTGCGCGCACGCGGCAGGTGGAATCGTTGATATTGCGCTGCGTCCAGAATCTCAAGGACCGCCAGGTCTTCTTGAGTGTCAATGAGATTCTGTGCCTGTCTTCGACTGATGGTTTGCATGGAAGCCTCTTCTTTCGAAATGAGCGTCCGAACGACAGGTGCCAGTCGACGTCGCCTGCGGGCAATGCGGGCGTTTGAACCGGGTCTTCGGACGACGACCTCGGGAGCATACCGCGAGCGGTGAACGCTGATGATCGGGCAGGCACGCTTCATTGCGGGCGGTCGTTCCGGAGTTGCCAAATCGGGAAAATTCCTAGGGCCGGTCCGACGTCATTCTGCGACAACATCCTTTAGAAGACGTGCGCTGGAGGAACCGATGACCTATCGACAGATCAAAGACATCGTCGCCTGGATGCAGCAAGTCCATCGACAACTGCAGTTCCGATTGGACGAACCGATCGTGACCGATTCTCGAACTCAATCGATCCTATTGGCATTGCGCCGTGAAGAGCGGGAACTCCAAGTCATTCTCGCGCGATACCACGCGCAGGGGGAAGGCGCCATTCTGGAAACCTGGCTGCAGTATGTGCCTGACGATGACGTGTGCGCGACGCTCGCCGCTGTGGAGTTTTCCTCTGAAATGTCGCCGGACGAAATTGTTGTGCGCAAGCTGAAGATTGATCAGGCGCTGGCCACGTTGCTCGGACAACTGGCCGAAGAAACCTCCGTGCCGCGCATTCAGGAGTTCTTCCGAAATCTCCGTGAGCATGTCGAGAGCCGCATGGCGCGGCAGGCCTGGCGTGTGTGTGAGTATCAGGGAAGTGAAACGCCGCCCACGCTCGAACTCTAAAGGAACAGCGCGGAGCGGGCCACAATCGGCGACGAAAAGAGTCAGCGAAAACAAGCCATGCAGTCCTTCGACTCGTCGGGTGCCAAAACGGATGCCTTATCAACAGGTGATGCTGAAAACCACAGAATCGTTGGAACGGGAGCCAGATCATGTCGAACCACGTCTACAAACATATCGAAGTCACCGGCACATCGAAGACCTCGAGCGACGATGCCATTCGGCAGGCAGTGGCGCAGGCGGCCCGGTCGGTTCGCAATCTGCGCTGGTTCGAAGTAACGGGCGTCCGGGGCGACCTGGATGGTGATCAGGTCGCGCACTGGCAAGTCACAATCAAGATCGGATTTCGCATTGAGGACTGACCGGCCGTCAACAGTCGTCGAGACATTCCTTGAGGAGTCGGCCCGACCGTGTTCGCCATCGCGATTGGCTGACGGAGTGCTTGGGGGAACAACTCAAGATCTGTGACACATCGCCTCGACCAACCGCGACTCAGCGCAATTAGCAGAACGAAGGAGCACACCATGAAGCCGTCCCGAGAGTTTCCGATTCGATTCGCCGTGTGCGAATCTGTCGCCGAGGCCAGCCGTTTGGTTAACGAGCTTCGAGTCGCTGGATTCACGGCCGAGGAGATCAGCGTTGTGTGTTCGCAGGAAGCATGCGAATTGGAACTGGCGCCTTACATTCACGAACATCCGGCCGGATCGAAAACGCAGGATGCACTCAATAAGTCGGGATTGGCCGCCCTGGGACTGGGCTCGGCGGCGATCCTCGCGGGATTAGCCACCACGGCGGGAGCCGCCATCATGGTGGTGGGCGCATTCTCCGGACTCGCCATCGCGGGCACATTTGTCGCCGTGATGATGACCCGCGGTGCTGAGAAGGAACTGGCCGACTACTACGACCAGGCGCTCACCCACGGGAAGATTCTGGTCGGGGTCGAAACGTCAGAACCTCGCCTGCAGACGATTGCCGACGAGATACTGCAGCACGAAGGACGGCCCTCGTCCGCCCTGCCGAAGGCGTCAGCCGACTGAGTCGCATCGCACGGGCGGTGGACGCGTGCTGAATGGCGTCCATCCGGGCGTTGGCAGAGCTTGGAATTCTATCGGGCAAGTTTGGATGCTCAGTCGCTGGAACCCCTTGCCGTGAAAGACAATAGCCGCGAAGGGTCGGCGCCGGGATCCACCGATTGATCGGAGACTTCTTTGCCAGAACTTGCGGCCGCCCCCACGCAACCGGCGTCGATTGAGAAGGCGTTGACCGAGAATCTGCCGATCTGATAGGGTTCCGCGCCGGAAATCCGGCCGGTGAGACGCTTTCGATGCGATCACTTGATGCCCGGGCGTGTGACGATCTCGCGTTGAAGGATCAGACGGCCTCGCAACAACTTGGCAGCTGGCCGCCGCGCCTCCCGGACGGTGTGTCTGCATTGAGGGATCGAGAAGGGAAGCGTCGGTCTCAGCGGCCGGAGGTCTCAATCGCGACAGGCTTCAACTCGTTCTAATGACAGGAATTCTGCAGGCGAATGCGAACATGCGGCCCGACCTGAGAGGTATCAGAAGGGCTTGTCCGCCCGCCTGAAATACGATTCAGCGGATGTGCTATAGTTCTGGAGGCTTTCGATTCGCGGCTGAAGTGGGGCCGGGTGCTGACTCAAATTACGTCCGTTTCTCAGGCCGGCCCATCAAGCCGACGGCATCGACTCCTCGCAGCCGCACGGAACAGTTAACTATGTGCGGAATCGTCGGTTACGTGGGCCATCGCAACGCGACGGCGTTCCTGATGGAGGGCCTGCACCGGTTGGAGTACCGGGGCTATGACAGCGCGGGCATCGCCATCCAGTCGGACGGCGAAATCAACATTCGCAAGAAGGCCGGGCGAGTTCAGGAACTTGCCGCGCTGATCGATCGCAAGCCCGTCGGCGGGCAACTGGGGATCGGTCATACCCGCTGGGCCACCCATGGCGAGACCAACGACATCAATTCCCATCCGCATATCGGCGGGAATGGCGAAGTCGTGCTGGCCCACAATGGCGTCATTGAAAACTACGACGCGCTCCGCTCGCAACTTCAGGATCTGGGGTACGTGTTTCGTACCGGAACCGATACTGAAGCGATCGCGCATCTCGTCGCCCACCACTTCAGCGAGCAGGTCAAGCTGGGCGCCGATGAAACCTCCTGGGAGACCTGCCTCAAAGCGGTCGAACTCACGCTCCCCAAGCTGAAGGGAACGTATGGGCTGGTCATCCTCTTCCGCGGCCATGAGGGCATGCTGATTGCGTCGCGATCAGGCAGTCCGCTCGTCATCGGCATCGGCAAGGAAGAGTACTTCG
>JAHBXU010000025.1 GCA_019636315.1 Planctomycetaceae bacterium
GAGGCCGATTCCCCCGGCGGCGGCATTAGCGACTTTGCCGGTTCGTGCGGTCTGACGGATCGTCGCGGGAGCAACGGTTTCGACGCGTCACGGCGTCGGCGTTGGCTCGCGGAATGCCGCTGGGAGATCCTGGCGTTGAAAGCGCAGGCGGATCTCCCCCTGGCAGCACTCGCACGGCTGGATCTCGTACATGGGAATCGAACAGACGTCGCACCAGTAGTCGGTGTACTGGCGATGACCATCCTCATCGAATGTGAACACCATCAGGACCTGCAGGTACGGCAGTCCCGGTCGGAGTGAGCCGACCAGTTCGACGGGCCGGTTTCGTAATCGTTCGTCCTGAAAGAAGGCGCGGCCACGCCAGTCGGCCAGCAACGGGATGAGATGACCGTCGGCCAATTCCAGTACGACCTGACGCGCCATCTCTTCGGCAACGGACAAACCGCGCGGTTTGAGCGCATCGGGCAGGAGCACCACCTTGCCGGAGAAAAGCTGCTGCCGCTGCTGCGGATCCGTGGGCAAGGGATTGGTCGTCGACGGATCGCTCGAGACCGCCTGGGAGGCGCCGTCTTCATCCCGCGTTTCGGCCCACGCGAAACAGACTCCCGTCAGGCCGAGCAATGCGACCGTCCACAATCCGACAGTCGGCACGTGCGGGCTCATGAGAAAATTGCACGGTCAAGTGCGGCAGGCAGGAACTACTCTTCCCCGACGCCCACCACGACCAGCCGCAAGGAAGGCCGCTTTTCACCAATCGTGCGCAGCACCCAATGATCGTGGTCCTGGAGGTGGATTAAGGTCGCTTCCTCCGGTTTGGCTTCCTCGGGAGTCAGCAGTGAGAAGATCGCCGGATGGGCCGAACCGGCTGCGTCGGCGCTAAGCGAATTCAATCGATCCTTGTCCGAGAGTGGCTTGGCCGAAGCATCCGCGTCAATGGGGAGGGCCAACAGGAAATCGGCCTGGGGGCTGGTGCCCAGATGATTTCCATCCTGTGGTTGCTGACCATACCGGAGTGTATATGTTCCGGGCAGAATGACCTGGTCTCGAAAGTCGGTAAACTCCCCTTCTTCGCCCACGCGCAGCACACCGACCAACGCCCCCACTTCGAAGGGATACTTCACCCTTAAGTCCGGCTTGAAGTCGGCCTTCACCGCCGGTGATTGAACCAGCCATACCTCGCAGAGCGGCCCGTCAGGACCATTCACGCGCAAGCCCGCGGAATCCAATTGCTTTGCAATGTCTTCCAACAACCCGTCCGGCGGCGGCCCGGCGGCATCAAGCCGGTACTCCTCCGCAAATCCGACAGCGAGAAGACCGCACTGCACGATCGCCAGAACGAAACACGCAACCAATGATTTCATGCGACAGTAACGATGAGGGTTGGTAGTCGTTGACGCACTCCGTCCGTCTGATCTCCCGCGGGCGTTCCGCGGAATCCGCCGCGGACATCACTTGCGAAAGATCGCCAGGAACGCGCTGCGTGATCCTTCGCTGCTCCAGCGACAGTTGAGTCCGTCGCCAGTGTAAGACTGTTTGACCGAGTAGGCCGGAGCGGCGTAGTGCACGTCCGTCAGCGGTTTGTAGTACACCATTTCGTTGGTGCAGATGCAGTCGTGTTCGCCCAGCTTGCGTGTTTGAATCTGGGCCAGGTCGCCCGCCTTGAAGACGCCCTCCATGTTGTGATGATCATTTTCGAGCGTCAGCGGCACGCGTTCGACATGGTTGACGTGCTGCGTGTAGACGCTCGCCGTCTGTTTGACAAAGTCGATGAGTGCCTGCTGCTGAAGGTCCGATGCCGCTTCATCGACCAGAATGACCGAATCGATCCGGCCGGCCTGCATCGGAAAGATCCCGTCATTTCCGAGCGTCTTCTGGGCTTTGACGATCAACGCCACACTCAGTCCTTCGAGGCTCGTCCCATTCCAGCCCCCTTCGTCGACCTTCCAGGCCATGACGGCTTCCTTGCCCCCCAGGCCCATCTCGCCGTTGGCAAAGCACGGGCCGGTGTACACATCGCATGTGCGGGATTCGAGATACTGACCGCGAATTTCCACCGCATGTCCCGCGGGGATCGCGAGGAACACCACGGACAGGAGTGTCAGACCGCTGATCGCGCGCATCAATTCGTCCTCCGCCAGGGATTCGACGCCGTTTCGGCCACTGCGACAACTTGTCAGTGCCGGTTTGATTCTCGCGCGAAACCGACTGGGCGTCAAGCGGCATTCCCGCCGGAAGGCCGCCGCTCGGACACAGAACCGCTCCTGATTGATCCGACGGCTCAAAACGGCAATGCGAATGGTTCCGGCGCCGCGCGAAGGTGCATATAGAACCAGATTTCCGGGCTCACGAGGTCGGAGACGAAATGGACGGAACCATCACCCATCAACACATGCACGCCGCCGGGGTGCTGGCTGCGCGCGGCGGCCTGGCTGTTCTGCTCGACGCGTCCGATTGACGCGGCATCAAAACAGGGCATTCCCAGACGGGCCAGTTCACTGACGCCTGGATCGGTCTCCAGCGCGGTGCAGCCAATGATGTCGTCGGCGTCCGGGTGCTGGTTGTTCGGTCCGTTGGCGTCTTCCGAGTCAGAAACGATGCCGTGCCTCGCCAGAATGCTGGCCCCCGTGAATCCAAGGGACCATGTGCCGCGCGGGTCGATCGGCCGGACACCCGCGCGGAGTTCATCAACAATCACAAAGTTCGACAGTCCGGAGAGAACATCGCCGAACGAGTGGGAGTAGTTGACGCCGCAGACACCTTGTCCCCACAGCGTCTGGTTCCCATTCAGCAGGTCGGTCTCACCGACATGAAAGCCATACACGCAGTCGGACTGCAACTCGTGCAGGCAGCCGCGCCCCGCCCCCATGTTCAGTCCATAGTTGCCGCGCGCGTACTTGTTGGAGCTTCCGCCGGCCAGCATGTCGCGAACATAGGGATTGTCACTCGTACTCAGATCATCACTGGGACAACGCAGCACGGGCACCCACGTTTCCCGGACGACTCGGTTTGCCGGATCGGAGATCGGCAGGGACGGGTTGAACGCGTTGTACAGTGGGACCTGGTCCAATTGAGGCAGCAGCATGACAAGCCAGTTGGCCCGGACGCGACTCGGATCGGTCGGCGAATCGAGGCCCAACGCAATGCGATCATACATGCCGATTGGAAAGGTTCCTCGTCCGATCGGCTCGCCCGGCGGCCCGCCCCAGATGACGGCCGGCGGCAGCAGCCCGAATTGATCGTGATAATTGTGGAGCGCGAGGCCGATCTGTCGGGCGTTGTTGAGACACTGAGCCTTGCGCGCCGCTTCACGCGCCTGCTGCACGGCGGGCAGAATCAGCGCCAGCAGAATCGAGAGCACTCCCAAAACGACGAGCAATTCGACGAGTGAAAACGCCAAACAGGCCGTCGCGCCTCGCCGCCGGAGTCGTTGTCGCATGACAATCGCACCTCCATCGAGTCCACTGGGGCAGAAACGTCGCGATGTGTCCGATGAGATGCCAGCGATGATCCCACGAGAACGAGCAGAATTCAAGTGCGATGCGTCCGGCCAGTGGTGGTGGATATCGGAGCCGCAGACGGGAATGCTGGTTTCCCCGGCTCGCGAGGCGACGTCAGTCCACTTACAATTCGGACCATCTGACAGCATGGGTACCAGGGAACGTTTTGTGACTGAATCGCCGCCCCTCCTCTCCGCTGACGACGTGCGACAATGGATCGCCGATCAGGTGCCGACATCCGACTTTGCCGGACACCGGGTGCTGATGATTGTGCCGGACGCCACGCGTACAGCGCCGCTCCCGTTGTTATTTGGTGCTCTGTTTGAGCACCTGCAGCCGCACGTCCGTGTACTCGATGTGCTCGTCGCACTGGGGACGCATCCCCCCATGTCGCAGGCTGCGATTCGCACCATGCTCGGCATCCCAGAGACGCATCCGGCGGCAGGTCTGCAACAGGTGCAATTGCTGAACCACGAATGGGACCGTCCCGACCGGTTGGCGACGATCGGAGAATTGACTCATCGGGAGACGGCCGAGATCTCCAACGGCCTGCTGGAGATCGCGGTTCCGGTTCAGATCAATTCCCGCATTGCGGATTACGACACGCTGCTCGTGCTGGGACCGGTGTTTCCGCACGAGGTGGTCGGCTTTTCGGGCGGCAACAAGTACTTTTTTCCGGGGATTTCCGGGCCGGACTTGCTCAATTTCTTTCACTGGTTGGGCGCGTTGATTACCAACGTGGGCATCATCGGGGTCAAGGAAACGCCCGTGCGGCGGGTCGTCGACCGTGCGGCACGGATGATTCCCAACCAGAAGCGAGCCGTGACGTTTGTCGTCGCCCCGGACGGCTCGGCTCGTCTGCACGGCCTGTTCTACGGTTCGCCCGAAGAGGCCTGGAGCCGCGCCGCGGACCTGTCAGGTCGAGTGCATGTCAAGCAGATGTCGCACCCGTTCCACACGGTGCTCTCCTGCGCTCCGCCCATGTACGACGAACTCTGGGTGGCTGGCAAATGCATGTATAAGCTGGAGCCAGTTGTCGCCGACGGGGGCGAACTCATTATCTATGCACCCCACATGCATGAGATTTCCGTGACTCATGGGCGGCTCATCGAGCAGGTCGGATACCATTGCCGCGACTACTTCACGGCCCAATGGGACCGCTTCAAGAATCATCCCTGGGGCGTCCTGGCGCACTCGACCCACGTTCGCGGAGGGGGCACGTTTGTCAACGGCGTGGAACAGTGCCGCGTCAACGTCACGCTCGCATCAGGCATTCCGGAGGACGTTTGCAAGAGCATCAACCTGGGGTATCGCGACCCGCGAAGCATCGACGTCGAATCGTTCGCCGGACGCGAAGAGGAAGGCGTGCTGCTGGTCCGCAAGGCGGGTGAGCAACTCTATCGCCTGGCGGGCCAATAGGGCGTCCGGCCGTCCATTGGAAGTCATGCGACCGCCTGGAACTCCGGGTCGATGACGGAGAACAAACGCGTCAACATGCGAAACGTCATTCCCCAGACGATCCTGCCGCCCAGGTCATAACCGGGGAGCGATCGCGATGTGTTCTCCTGCACCCATTCGACGGTGGCCAGGTTTTCGTGTCGCAGCATGGGGCCGACGGGGACCCAATGCATCTCGGCGACTTCGTTGCTGAGGACGTATTCGAGCGGTTCCCCGCTCAGCTCATAGACAAAGGGGGCGACGACGATGCTGCGGCCCGACGCACGCAACAGCGGTCGTTGCGGCTCTAATGCCCCCAGAAAACGTCCGTCGCGGTTCAGATCCAGGCCGATCTCTTCCCAGGTTTCCCGCTCGGCTGCGTGCCGCGCTGAAGCATCGTACGGCTCCAGATGACCGCCAGGAAACGCCATATGGCCGGACCACGGATCGCCCGGCATCTCGGCCCGACGGATCAGCAGGACTTCCGGTTCATCATCACACTCTCTGAGAATGACGGCGACCGCCGCCCGTCGTGCGCCAATCAACGTTCCAGGTTGGAAATCACTGACAGAGAATCGTTCGCGGATCTGCTCCAACGTCGGCGTCATCGAGGTCATGCCGGAATCGTCGTCAATCAGATGGGCCAACGGGCAGCGCACAGCGTTCGGCCGGAAGTGGAATCGCAGGCGTCGAAACCATGTTTGGTCCAGACGTCACTTTCAGACAATAGGGCAACCAGGTCGCCCCGGCAAGATGAAACTCGCGATGTGGGCCGCCCGCCGGTTGACAAGTCCCCGTCAACATCGGTCAAGTGCACAGACGAGGCGGGCTTGAACTCGGTGCAAGTCCAATCTTGGTGAACGCATTGGCTGATGGGGCTCCTGATATTCACAGCGTCGTCAAGCGGTTTCTCCGTCGGCCATCGAAATCGAGTTCTGAAATTTTCCCAATCATATCGGCAAGGACTTGTGAATGATCCCCGACTGGGACGATGTCGATCGGCGCCTCATGGGGGATGCCTGGATCGGATCGCAAATTGCGAACCATGTCGAGCACTTGTGCACGACGATTGGTGTCCGGTGGGCCGGCTCCGAAGCCGAACATCGCGCAGCGGATTTTGTGATCGCTTACGTTGACGCGCTGGGACTTCAGAGCCCGCGCGTCGAGGAGTTCCCGTTGCGGACATGGGAGTGCCGCAGCGCGCGCCTCGTCGTTGACGACGCGCTCGACGATCCCCTGGCGGCTCGACCATGCCTCTTTTGTCCCGCAATCGATGTGACCGCCCGTCTGGTCAACGCGGGCTTCGGGATGCCGCACGAACTCGCGGCAATTCCGGGCGACCAACTGCAAAACGCAGTGGCTCTCATCGATTCCGGGTTTGAACCATTCTCGGAGCCGCGGGCGTTCGGTTTGCGCCTGGAAGAGTTGGCCGAAGCGGGCGTGCGGGCTGCCGTCACATTCGCCCCACTTGCAGGCCGGCGGACTTCAGACATCTCTGTCGCCGATTGGCGCGCAGGTGATCCAACCAGCGTGCCCTTGCCCGTTCTGCAGACTTCTCGCGAGGACTTCGCCACGTTGCGGCGACGCGCCGCCGTGGGATCGCAGGTGCGGGTTCATGTCGACGCGGGAATATTGAATGGACAATCGTGGAATGCGGTGGCGGAGATTCCCGGGAACCGCTGGCGTACGGAATCGCTGATCCTCTCCGCTCACCACGACACGACGACCGACTCCCCGGGCGCAAACGATAACGCGGCTGGCGTCGCTGTCCTGATCGAGACGGCGCGGCTCCTCGCGCGTCTCCAGGAGGAGACCGGTGTCGCGCCGGGCCGCACGATTCGATTTGTCAGCTTTGGGGCCGAAGAACAGGGACTTCAGGGGTCGAGTGCGTTCGTCCTGCGGCACAATGGCACGGAGCCGAAACCGCGGCTCATGATCAATCTGGATGAGCTTTCGACAGGCAATATGAAGGGAGTGGTCCTGCAGTTTCCGGAGCTCCGACCATTGGTCCAGTCGCAACTGGACTCCATGCACGAGGGCCTCACGTGTCACGTGCTGGCACAACTGGACGCTTCCGGTGATATGTTTCCCTTCACACGTGCCGGCATCCCCTCGGCCATTCTCTGGCGATGGCGGTTCGTCGGTCGACATCCGGAGACAGTGTATGGACACTCGAGCGCCGACACACCGGACAAGCTGCGCCTCCGCGAACTCAAGGAGTACGCCGGCTATCTCGCGCGCCTGCTGCTTCGACTCTCCCACGTCCCCCCGGAGGATTGGCCTGAGAACCGCCTCGATCCACAGGAGATTCAACAGCGGCTGACATCCGAGCGTGGGACCGTGTTTCGGACAATGTAAGTTCCAACTTCCCAATGGCTGTCCGGCGCGCGCATGATGTGAATTCATCCTGAAGTCTCTGGAGCGCGCCATGTATGTTTCCCGGTTCTGCCTCCCCTGGGTCAGCGGACTGTTCGCCCTCCTCTCTCAAATCGCACTCGCCTCCGCGCAGGATATCCCGGCCAGCCCGCGCGATCTCGAAATGGGAGCCGTTGAATCCCGTCAGGCCATCCGATGCGGCCATATCACCGCCACGACACGCGGACTGAATGGTCAGGGTGAGGAGCACAAGGTGGTGTACGAGTGCTGGTTCAATGCCGATCAGTCGCAACAGCGCATGGATCGCCTTGATCCGAGCACCGGTTGGACAGAAGTCAACTGCTACGGATGCGCAGGCGACGCACGGCGGCACGTTTTCTACACGGATCGGATCATTCCCGGCATGGGTGGCGCAGCACTGAGGATCCAATCGTCAACCATCATGCAACGGGCGCTCCGCATGGATCCGGATGTTCGATTCATCGGAATTGCAACAGATGGGTTCTTGAATCTTGGCCATCTGAGATTTGGCGTGCTGACGGACAACATCGGCCGTATGCAGGACGAATCCATCGAAGTCACAATGCTCGACGATCAAACTTGCTGGCTCGTCAGTTGGGTTCGATTGGCGCCGCAGGGAACGGGAGTCCGCGCGACAGAGAAGACCTGGTTTGCGGAGCACCTCGGCCGGAACATCATCCGGAAGGAGATCCAGTCGACCAACGCAATGGGCGAATTCATCGCGGAATCAGAGATCCACTGCGAGCTTCAGTTTCACGCCGCCTCCGGCATCTGGTTCCCTGCGGTTGTCGACTATCGCCATGTCGAACCGGGACGGCCGGAATGGAAAGAACATCTGGAAATCACGGTTCATTCTTTCAACGAACCAATACCAGAAGGCACATTCGAGCTGACCGGCATTGAGATCCTGAAGCCGGGAACAGGTGTGTCCTGGCTCGAGGGGGAGGGGCATGGCCCTCCCCCCGGCAATGGTCCTTTCGTATGGAACGGATCGGAGATTATCGTCGATTACGAGCATGCGCGGAAGAACATGCTTCCACTCAGCAAGGCGCCCGAGAAAGTCCGGGATCCGCTTCGTATCGCGTTGGTCCTGGTGAATCTTCTCGCCTTGCTGACCGGCGCTGTCTATTACGGTCGTCTCCACTTCCGAGAGAAAGCGAATCTCGATCGAGACTCTGCGGAATAGCGAGACGACGCCACGCACACAGGAAGGCGGTATCGCCATCGCGGCGGTCGAGCGTTATTTCTCCGCCGGCGTTTCGCCACCGGCGGGGACGATGCTGGCATCCTCCTCCTCGACGGTGGCGTACGCGGTCGGTTCCTGGAACGTCGCGGCCGGGTTGAACACGGTCGCTTCGCGAAAGTGCGATAGTTCTGCTTCCCGACGCAGATCGTTCTCATCCTGTTCGTGGTTCAGTCTTGTCCCGGCGAATCTTAAGCCGCCATAGACTGACCCGCTCTGGAAGGGTCCCGCGCCAAAGAACCACATGTCCTTCGCATCGCTTCGTGCCAGCGCCGTTCCCGATTGCCACACACGCTGTTTGCTTTCCCGGTGGTAGGCGAACAGTCCCAACTTTGCGGCTCCGATCTGGTCGTTTTTCTTCGCGAGAGAAATTTCGGGAATGGTCGGCAGAGGGGCGACGGCGCCTGCCGGGCTGGGGACCACACTTGCAGCCGCGTTCAGCAGATTGTTCGCCGGCAGGCCGTAGATAATATCGTGGCTGTTTGTTCCCAGTGCACCGATGCGGCCTTCAATGATGAAGTCCGCGTCCTCCTTGCTGTCCTGCAGGAGACAACCGGACGAGATAATCTGCTGCCGGATGGCACTCACGACGTAGTCGCAGTTGACGAATCCTGTGCTCTTGTCGTTGGTGATGTAGTTGCGGTCGAAGAAGACCTTCTGACCTTCCAGAGGCGTAAAGTCGACCTGCGCAATGGCCGCGTCCACGGCGTCCGAAGCGAGCAATTGTTCGGTCGCCGTCCGCGACTTTGTCGAGCCGCAGCCGACCGACACGGCCGCCAGCAGCAGCAGTGCTAGAGATCGAATGAGCATCGAAGGGGGAAGGAAGGAAACTGCCAACGGGCCCGAGGGGAACAAGGAACGCGTTCCCGTTGCGAGACGCTCAGGTGGGATACGTGAGTTCGGGGCTGGAGTCTATCGCATCCATTCGAAGCCGCCAATCGGAGTTTCTCCATTGGAGAGCGGCTTATTGGCCCAAGGAATGGCAGGTGTTCAGTTCGATCGCTTTTTCGATCGTAACCCAAAGCGTCGGCGAGGGATTGACAGAATCGTCCGTTGCTGACGGTGTATGGGCCGTCCATAAAATGGCTTAGTTGCCGCTCTCCATCGACTTGAATTGGTCTCGATGAGTTTCCCACCTTGCCGGCGCCGATCACATCTTGCCGAAAATACGAAGTCTGCTGTACAACTCGCCCCCTTCCAAGGATGCGTGCGGGTCGTCACACACCCGAACGGCATCAACGGTTTTCGTTGCGGAACCTGAGTTCAAACGGTCGTCACCACTCACTCGGCGGCAACCCATGTTGCAGCGACTTCGTCAATGGATGTGTCCCGACCTGGGGATCGACCTGGGGACGGCCAACACGCTCGTCGCGATTCAAGGCGAGGGGATTGTGATTGACGAGCCGTCGGTGGTCGCCTTGCAGAAAGGGACTCGGCAAGTGCTGGGCCGAGGCACGGCCGTCGGCAAGCTGGCCAAGCAGATGCTCGGCCGCACTCCGGATTCCATCACCGCCGTCCGTCCGCTCAAGGACGGTGTGATCACGGATTTCGAGTTGTGCGAGGCCATGCTGCAGTATTTCATTCGCAAGGCGTCGCGTCAGAGCCGCGGTCTCCGGCCGCGCGTTGTCGTCGCCGTGCCCGGGGGCATCACTCCCGTGGAAAAGCGAGCTGTGTTCAACAGTGCGGAACGAGCCGGCGCCGGACGCGTTTATCTTATCGAGGAATCGAAAGCTGCGAGTATCGGGGCCGGTCTGCCGATCTCCGAACCAATGGCCAGCATGGTCTGCGACATCGGCGGCGGAACGTCGGAAGTCGCCGTCCTCAGTCTGGGGCAGATCGTCTCCGGACAGTCGTGCCGCGTTGCGGGTGACGAGATGGACGAAGCCATTATGGAATATTTGAAACAACAGTTCTCGCTGCGTATCGGTGATCAGACCGCCGAGCAGGTGAAGATGGAGATTGGCAGCGCCTTCCCGCTGGAGCGGGAATTGACCTGTGAAGTGCGCGGCCTGGATACCATCAGCGGCGTGCCCCGCAAGGCGATCGTCACGAGCGAGGAGATCCGGGACGCGCTTCAGGAGCCGGTCGAGGCCATTCTCACCTGCGTGAAAAGCGTGATTGAGCGATGCGATCCGGAACTCGTGGCCGACCTCGCTGACAACGGCCTCGTTCTCACCGGCGGCGGCGCCCTGCTCCGCGGCCTCGATCGACTGATGAACGAACAACTCGGCATCCCCGTCCGCGTCGCCGACGACCCGCTGACCACCGTCGCCCGCGGCACGGCCATCTGTCTGGAACACCTCAACCAATGGCGCAGCAGTCTCGATAGCGACGTCGAACTCTGATCTCGCTGCTCGCTGCTCCCGATTTGCGGCTTCGATTCCATGTCCCAGGACGTCACGTGGACAAGCTGGTTGGCGGTCCTGCTCGCTTCGGCATTGGGCTTTGCATTGCTGCTGGCTCCCGCCGAGTCCACGGAAATCGTGCGGTCGGTGGTGCGTGATGCGGCGTTGCCCGGCCTCCTGGGAATCAGTGCGGCCCATCAACGCCTGCAAGCGATCGTCCCTCGGTTCGAGCCGTCACCAGTGGCCGAGCATGAACCACCGGCGTTGCTGGCGGAGCGCGAGGAGTGGGAGCAGCGCTATCGAGAGCTGCGGTCGCTGAATGCCCAACTGGCGGCGGAGCTGCAACAGGCGCGTTCTGGATCCCCTTCGCCGTTTCTTGCGGAATCCGGGACACCACTGTTTGTGCCGGAACTGATTGCCGTCAATGTCATCGGTGCGGAGGAGATTCAGCAGGCGACTCAGCGGGTGTCGTTCCGGCGCGTTGTGGCCGCCGGAGCCCGCCAGGACGTGATTCCCAGCGACTATGTCGTCAGCGATATTTCATCAAGGCCATTGAGCCGGCCCGCATTGATCGATCAGGGTGAGGACAGCGGTTTGAGTACCGATCAGACGGTCTTCGCCGGGCGTTGCGTTGTCGGGAAGATCGGACAGGTCGGACGCTGGACGAGTACGGTGATCCCCATCACCGATGCGTCCTTTCGCGGACCGGCCCAGCTCGTGAGGATGGTTCCTCAGGGGTTGGTGATGGGACCGGAAGGCGTGCTGGCTGGCGACGGAAAAGGGGGATGCCTCCTGACGCGAATCCCGGCGACGGAACCGGTCTCTGCCGGCGACGAGGTTTATACGAGCACCAGGCTGACCGGCTTGCCGCTCCCTATGTATTACGGACGCGTCATGGAGGCCATGTTGTCTGAGGGGGCCACCCATTGGGAGATCCGCGTCCAACCGGCCGACGCGGGGACCGAAGCGCGAACCCTTCACGTCTTACGAACCGTCTTGAACAGCACGCGAACGCGCCTCCCGGCGGATTCTCTGGAGGGGCGATGAACACCGGCCGGCCGATGATCGCCTTTGAGGTCCGCGCCCCGCAGGACGGGAGTCGTCTCCGACACAGCCGATCCGCCGATTCGGTCGAGGAGGTGCCGTCGTGATCATTCTCATGCTGGGCATTCTGACTTATTCCGCCCTCGTGATGGAGACCGGCCGCGGGGCGTGGTTCGTGCCTGCCGAGACGATGCCTCAACTTCTGTTTCTCGTTGCCGCTATCGCAGCGCTGCGATGCCGCGGCGCTGGCGCGATCGTTTGGGCGGTCGTGACCGGATTGCTGGCGGACGTCGTGCAGGGCGGACCGCTGGGACTTCACTGCGTGTTGCTCGCCAACCTGACGTTCCTGTCGCAGATGGTCGGAATGCGGAGGTTCCGTGGGACGGTGATCACTGCGGCGGCCGCCATCCTGGTCTATGTCGCGATTGCAGGGTTCGTCGGCAGCGGGCTGCGGGCACTGCTGACGTCACGGGCCCTGGAGTGGCAGTCATTGGGGATATCGGCGGTGAGCCGCGCGGGCGGGACGGCCGTCGTGTATCTGCTCGTGATGATCATTGCGGCTCTGGTGGTGCGTATGGTTCGGCTGATTTTCCGCCGCGGCGTCCCCTCCGAGCGACCAGCCTGGGCGCGGTAACCCTCGGCACCACAACGCTCCGCCCAGAAGCGCGGAATAGACGAAACGTGCGGCACTGAGGACGGGCCGAGTTCATGCGCAATGCACCGCTCTTGCGATTGGAAGCAGGGTCGTCGGAAGACTCAGACCGTTCGCAACCCGTGTTGGTCGGCGTCCCCGCCATACGGATCGCGCTGCTCATGCTGGTGCTGGTCGCACCGACGGGAGCGGTCAGCGCGAGGCTCTGGCGGCTTCAAGGTCAGCTCACTGGCGAGTTCGCCGCTGCCTGGCAAACGACGAAGGTGAATGAAGAGTCGATCCCCTGCCGCGATGGACGCATCCTGTCGGCAGACGGACAAGTGCTCGCGCACGACCGCTTGCGATCCGATCTTCACGTCCACTATCGCTGGCTGGAAGTGCCGGTCGATGAGCGCTGGTTGATGCAGCAGGCGCTGGCGCGACTGAGCCGCCAGGACCGCAGGCGGCCGGCTCTCGTTGAGCACGCGAAACAATCAGTCCTGAACGACCGCGACCGTTTGTGGGAACGGCTGGCGACCATCCTCAATCGTCCCCAGGCGGAGCTGGCGCAGGCCCGGTCTGTTGTCCAGCAGCGTGTCGAGCGCGTGGTCGCCAGCGTGACCCAGCGTCGTGAAGAACGTTCGCTGGAGCAGGAAAGGCAGTCACAGCTCGCGGCGACGCAACTGGCATCGCACACGTCGCCACTCTCACCGCAATGGTGGGATCTGGCCGGACAAACGGTGGTCGATCAGTTGACGACGGCGCCGCGTCGCGAGCGGCTTGACCCGGTGATCGTTCAGGAAGAACTCCAGCATCACGTCATCGCTCTCGATATCGGTCTCGATTGCGTCACCGCCATCGAATCCGCGCCGTCTCTCTTCCCGGGAGTTCTGGTACGGACGGCTCGCGAACGCGTTTACCCACAGGCGGACGTCGCCGGGCACATCATTGGCGTCAGGACGCCGCTCAAGCCGGACGAGATGACCTCGGGTGCGTCATCCAATGCCACGGATCACTTGAGCATCGACTCCGAAGCCCGGATCGGCCGCGATGGCATCGAACGGGCGCTTGACGCGCGGCTGCGCGGGCGGCCGGGGGTCATTCGCATTGTTCGCGACCGCGGCGGCGAAGTGATTTCCCAGGAAGTCGTTCAAAATGCGGTCCCGGGCGAAGACGTCGTCCTGACAATCGACCTCAGTCTTCAGCGCACGGCCGAACGGCTGTTGGACGCAGCGATTTCTCCGCCAAGCGAGGACACGTCGCAAGATATCGCTGGTCTGATCACGCCGCAGGGCGCCTGCCTGGTGGTGCTCGACGTACGCACCGGAGAAGTCCTGACGGCGGCCGCAGCGCCGCGCCACAATCTGCAACTGCTGACGCGGCCGGACCCCAGCGAATGGCAGGCGGCCGTGGCCGACACGCGCAGGCCGTTCTTTCCTCGCGTGACTCAAATGACGGTTCCGCCCGGTTCGGTCTTCAAGATTCTCACGTCCGTGGCCCTCCTGGAATCAGGCCGCATGGATCCGGACGAACCGTTCTACTGTCAGGGATATCTGGATCGGCCCGACCGCAATCGCTGCTACGTGTTTCGGCATTACGGCGTTGGACACGGCGACGTGACGCTCGCGGACGCCATCTGCCAGTCGTGCAATGTGTATTTCTTTCACGCGGCTCAGTTACTCGGGCCTGCGGCGATCTCCGAATGGGCCGGCCGGTTTGGGCTGGGAGAGCCGACGGGGACCGAAGTCCCCGGCGAACGAAGGGGCCATCTCCCGCAGACTGATCAGAACGGTCGCATCACGGGAGAACAATGGTACTCAGGTTCGACTTTGCAGTTGGCCATTGGTCAGGCGTCGTTGACAGTAACGCCGCTGCAAGTGACACGGATGGTGGCCGCTGTAGCGAATGGGGGCTACCTGGTGACTCCCCAGTTTGTCGCACCACGGGCGTCGCATCTGATGCCGTCGCCGGAAGCCGCAACGTACTCCGGCGTTCATCTGGTGGGATATGAGAGCGAAACGTCGCTTCCGTTGCCGGAGCGAATTCCGGGATTGTCGGACGAAAC
>JAHBXU010000250.1 GCA_019636315.1 Planctomycetaceae bacterium
CGCCCAGGTGCTGATAGCGATGATAATACTGCTGCGAGTACGGCATGGTGCGGGGCATGCCCCACGCCTCGGACTGCGCCGCCTGAGCAAACACCTGCTTATAGTTATAAGGACGATAGGAGTGATACCCGCCGTAGAAGGGAATCACCTGAATCCACCCGTGCTTCCAGACCTCCCGGTCATCATAGGAATAGAGCGGCTCCTCACCACCCGGAGTTGGTCCGCCGACGACAAATTCCTGTGCCAGGACGCGCCCGGAGAAAATTCCAATCGCCAGGACGGCCAGTACCGAGCGTTTCATGATTCGCCTCATTGCAGGGTCGCAGAGCCGCATCGATCGATTGACGGCGGATGCCGACGTTTGATCGACGCAGAGCGAGACGCGCTGGCTGTCGCGTGCAGCGCGCGGTGCTTCGGCTGTTTCATCGGCCCCCTGCACGCGGGACTCAAGCCGTTCGAGCCTCATTAACCCGCAGATTCCCTAGAGCCGGCTCAAAGTTCTCCCCGCTCGCCCGAGTTTCCAATCCCTCCCCCTTGCGAACCGCGGGCAACGGGTATGATCGGCGCGAGGCACCACCCCCGTCCGGGCCAGAAGGTTACCTGCCCCGGACGTCGATTCCCGCGACGTTTACAGGAGTCACTCCATGTGTCGGCCGGCTCAACGGAATAGCTCATTCGCCTGGGTGTTCTGCATCGCGGCACTGCTGCTGGGGCACGGGTCGCTGATGCCGGCGGATGATACGCCGTCAGCTGCGCCGCGAGCACCGCTCACCCGAACGCACCCCATGCGGGTTTCGAGCCTGACGCTCGTCCCGTCAGAACCGACGCCAGCAGCGCCGGCGGCGAACGTCCCGAATGATATTTCCCAACCAGCGGTGCCGCTGCCCGCCGCCGTGTGCACCCCGCTCCCTCCAGACCCCTCTTACACGGAGATTTCCGACCAGTATCCCGCTCCGGCTCAGACACTGGTCCCTCCCGCGTTGAGAACCGGTCCGCAATACAGGGGGTTGGGAACATACGGAACTGCATATGGAGAAGGGGTCCATATCCGATTTCCGTATTACAACTATCGAAGCCCGTGGACCTACGGCGGACCGGCGAGCGTGAACCACACGATTCACTGGTGATCACGTCGGCGGAGTTGGTTGCCGACCTGCCGATTCGGCATCTCCAACCGATTCACCATGAGATTTCGACCGGAACGCGCGTCGTGCAGTCCTCACCACTGCACATGCTTCCGTAGGGAGTGGAAGTGGTGAGGAAAGCGTCGCATCCTTATAGCGTCACATTTGAAATGTGCAGCCACGTATGAGGTGGCACAGGTCACTCTCCGGACCTGCAAATTCGGCACGTCCGGCAGGATCATCGCCAACGCGAGACCCGTTCTGGCCGGCATATTCCGCACGGTCGGCACAATGCGTTCAACTCGCATTCCTCTCCCCGCCGATACACGTGATGACTGCCGATTGGCGGAAGCGTTTCCGGCAATCACTGTTCGCAGACTCTGCTGATTGATCAGCAGTGATATCGAGGGGGAGACAGCCGCACAGCGGCCGATGCAGCCCGTGGGGGGCCGGCGCCGGCCGATGCACGCTGCGGCATGTCATTCAGGGATGACTGGGAGCCACACCGGATGTCGACCTCGCCGTGTTGGAATGGGCGTCGGCCCGAAACCGGGTCATCAGCGAGTTCGAAAGAACATCGACACACCAGTTGCCACGGCGCGCTCGCCGGATGCAGCTTGCTGATCCTGTTCGGGCTGTCAGCGTCTGTACTCCAGGCGCAGCAACCTTATTCTGCCCGTCCATCGCGCGGGCCAGCGCAGCCCGGTCCGATTGTCCAGGCCTCCGCCGTCGGATCCCGATCGCAGGATCACGTCGTCCCGGCGCAGTTTCAGACGCCGCAGGTCGGGGTTCCGGATCGCCGTATTCATCTCGTTCCCAAGGCCGAGCAGGAACTGGATGTCATTCAGCATCGCAGCCAGCTCATTCACACCAGCGCCCGCGTCCGCCGCATTCACATTGCCGACCCGTCTGTTCTGGAAGTGATCCAATTCAGCGAGTACGAATTCTCACTGCTGGGGGTCGCCATCGGCACGACGGATCTGACCTTCTGGTTTGAGGGGAGTGCCGAGCCGCTTCTGTACGTCGCCCATGTCATCCGAGACCCGTCGCTCGATGATCAGCGGCGGCTCGACTACGGGAAGATCGAACGCAAACTGGCCCTGCTGTATCCCAACAGCAAGGTGTATCTCATTCCCATGTCGCGGAAGATTATCGTGCGTGGTCAGGCGAAGGACGCCGAAGAAGCGGCCCGCATCATGCAGATTGTCCGCGGTGAGGTGCTCGCACAGGACGGCGCCCTGTTCGCCGGCTATGCCGGAAACGGCAACGTCCCGATCGAACCGACCGGGGGGCGGGGCGGTTTTGGCAATGGATATGGTGGAGCGGGAGGATACGGCGTCGATCTGCTTTCGTCGTTTGTTGTCAACGAACTGCAAGTTCCTGGAGAGTTCCAGGTCATGCTTCGCGTGCGGATTGCGGAGCTGAACCGCTCGCAACTCAGGCGTCTGGGCATCGACTGGGCCGTCATCTGGAACGACGCCCGTCACGTTGTCGCGCAAACCTTTGCCGCAACCGCCCCCATTCTAACAGGATTGTTTGAGAATGGTGAGATCGCCGTGCTGCTGGATGCGCTCGCGTCGAACGGCAGTGCGAAGATCATGGAAGACTCCGTCGTGATCACGATGAGCGGCAACCCGGCCAGCTTCCTGTCTGGTGGTGAGTTCGCTGTTCCCAATACGATCGGCAACAACGGCGTGCTGGTCGGCACGACGACATTCCGCGGGTTCGGAAGTTCGATCATCGCGACGCCCACCGTGGTTGACGACGATCTGATCCGCCTGCAGGTCATCCCCGAACTCTCGGCAATCAACTCGGCCAACTCGGTCGGAGGCATCCCGGGCGTCGATGTGCGTCGCGTCCAGATGACTGTCGAACTGCGAGAAGGTCAGACCATTGTCCTCGGCGGATTGTTCGCTCGGCGACAGCAGTCGGAGGTGACGCGGATTCCGCTTCTAAGCGAAATTCCGCTCGTCGGCCGGCACCTGTTCAGCACCAGACAGGCGACGGAAGATGAAACCGAAATGCTCATCGTCGTCACGCCGGAGATCGTGCGGCCAATGGATCCGGAAGAAGTCCCGCCGATGCCCGGCTTTTACGTAACGCATCCGGACGACATTGACTTCTGCAAGCTCAACCGCACCGAAGGAACGCCCGATCTGGGCCACTATCGCTTGCTCCCGTATGGGAACGGCAATGGATACGGCGAGAACGTCGGTTTCGGGTACCACAATCCAGACTACGGTTCCTATCGCAATTATCCACCGACGTTCGATTCCGGCGCAGGTTACGCTCCCATGAGCTCACCGCCGCCCGGACAACAGCACGAAAGCATCCCGCGGGGACCCGGTCCGGCACAAGAGAATTACGTGCCGCAAGCTCCGCCGCTGCCGCAAAGCGAGTTTTACCAGAATCTGCCGACGCCGCTTCCGAACTCAGCCGGCCGAGGCGAGAGTCCGACATCGTCCTTGCGACCATATCCAGCGGCCATGCAGATGCCCGCACCGGCGCCTCCGCCGCCAACGTCGCCGGGAGCCTATCGGTAGTCGGTTTCCAGAACGGAATGGCATGACGGACGACTCGGACGCAACAGATCGATTGAGTTTACGACGGGGAGGGGGGGAATCATGGACGGAAAACAACGATTCCTGTCCGCAATGCTGCTGGCCTGTTTGGCTGGCGCGGCGGGATCAGGATGCGCACACCTGGGGGAAGGCGGCTTGCTCGGCCATGCCCGATCCGACGGAGCGGACTGCTCGACCTGTGACGGCGCCGATGCGTGCAACGGCACGGACGGCCGCTGTCAGTGGAATGGAGGCTGTCAGTGCAGCAGCGAAAGCTCCTGCGGCCACTGTCAGGGGCGCGGGTTTGGGAGACGTGGCCGTTGCTCTACCAGTGATGGGTTTGGAGACGCGGGCGACTGTCAGGCCTGCGGCGGCTGCCCCGGATGCGGGCGGCCAGGCCGCGGAGGACTGCGCGGTCGACTCATGAGCTGGTGTTTTGGGCATCGCTCACTCGCGATCCCGGAAACACTCCCGCTCGGGAGCACCGTCCGGGCACACTATCAGGTGATGGAAACCAACGGCGAGGCCGCCGACTTCATCTTTCACCGACACGACTTTGTCGGCCAGACAGCCGATCTGACGCCCGACGCCCGAGACAAGATTCTTGAGATCGCCGTCCGCATGCGGTCCGCCCCGTTCCCGGTCCTGGTGGAACGAAGTGAAAACAACTGCGATCCCGAACTGGACCTGCTGCGAAGAAATCTGGTGGCGCAGATCCTGACCGAATACGGCGTGCCGGACGCCGACTGTCGCACCGTCGTGTCGCCCAGTTATGGTCGCGGCTACAACGCCATCGAAGCGGAGGCGACATACTACCAGCATCTTCAGCAACGTGGGGGATTTAACAACGGCTTCGGAGGAGGATTTGGCGGCGGGTTTGGCGCCGGTGGATTCGGCGGCGGGTTCGGTGGTGGATTTGGCTTTTGAGGCATCCACTCGATCTGGGCCGCGTTCCGATTCGGAACACCCTATCCAGAAATCCAACGTGTCGTCGAGCCCTTTGAACCTGTCCCTGGACGCATTGTGTGCCGGTGGAAATGGCGACTCAAGGGGATCTCGGCAGAGATGGCGTGTTGTGTGATTGTCGCCCACCGCAAGTTGGCATCCTTGTCTGGAACGTGCCGGCCGATTGGCCATCGATGAGTTGAGTTTGACTGGAGACATCAATCTTCCAGTCAACGAACCTCGCTGAATTACTCCGCTCGATTGAGGCTCCGAAACGCGTCTGCGTCCGCAGCGATTGGCTCGTGGGAAATCAGGCGTTCCACGCAATCCGCGCGGCGTTCCACACGGCGCCCTGGTTGCGAGTTCGGTCACAAAATGGCCGACCGGCGTTCCCGACCGACGTCGCAGCACAAGTTGCCCTCGACACGTGATGGAGGCCCGCCTAGACTCCCCGACCTCCACTTCTGGAACGGTCTCGTTCCTGCGGATCACCCTCTTCCGCTTCTCCCTCCTCACGACTGTCCCGATCTCAACTCCTCGGACAACGCGTCCTGATACGGCTCGGTGGGCTGCGCCATGAAGATTCGATTCCTTGCTGCAGCGTCCTGCCTGGCAATCTGCACCGGATGCCAGACAGCCGATCTGCTCACGAACCGTCTGGGACACGGTCGTGACAAGCAACTTTCGCAGCTTGCCGAGAATTCCGATTCGTCGCGGAGCGATTCCCCTCAATTGCCGCCCCCGACGAACCGCGATCCACGCCCGGCGACGGAATTCCCCAATGCCGTCGATGAACACATGCGCCTCGGAGAAGTCGCTTTGCGCGGCGGGCAGCTTGCGCAAGCGCAGCGACACTTCGAGCAGGCCCTGATCGCCCGACCGGATCACGCGAAGGCCAACCATCGCATGGCGGTGGTCTGCGACAAGCTGGCCCAGTACACCCGAGCCGAGCAGCATTATCAGATCGCTCTTTCACAGGATCCTCGAAACGTCGCCGTCCTCAGCGACCTGGGGTATTCCTATTGGCTCCAGGAGCGGTACTCCGAAGGCGAGCGATATCTACTCGAAGCGCGCAGCATCGATCCGAACTACGAAACCGCCATTGCAAATCTCGGCATGCTTTACGGCACGACCGGTCGAACGGATGCCGCCATGGCACTCTTCCGGCAGATCGGCGATGACGCGCAGGTCCAACAGATTATGCAGCAGGTCAACGAACTCGCTGCAAGACGCAAGACTCCGGCAGGATTTCCCGGTGGGCCGACGCCAACCGCCACCGCACAGACCTGGCCCACTCCGACGTCCAACGCCATCGACGCAACGCCTGATCGCAACGGAGTCAACAGTCCGACGCGCGAACTCTTGGACCTGATGGAGCGCGGGCGCAAGCAACAGCAACGCGACCATCAGATTCAACAGGCCGGGTGGATCGATTCCGGACCAGCCCCGGTGGATTCAACCACGCCACCCGCAAATTCTCGACGTGGCGAGATGTCTCAGCCGCAGCAACAAGCTCAAGCAAACTGGACCAATTCAGCGCCCGTTCAACACCCTGCGGCTCGGCCGGGAGGCGTGGCGCCGGTTCCGACGCATCGATTGAATGAGGCCCTTGCCGAAGTTGATCGAACAGGACGGCCCCGGAACAACGGCCCGATCGCGATCGGCCCGGCGGTCCCGCAACAACAAACGTGGGCCAACGAATGGACATCGCCCACAACACCTTCGTACGCGTCCGCGCCCCCAGCCACTGGTGCAACCTGGCCCCCCGACTCCGCTGC
>JAHBXU010000251.1 GCA_019636315.1 Planctomycetaceae bacterium
CCTTGGTCTGCTTCATCTCGGATTCGGTCGCTGCGCCGACGGAGATGATGGCCACGCCACCCGTCATTTTCGCGAGCCGCTCCTGGAACTTCTCACGGTCATAATCGGAATCGGTATTCTCGATGTGCGTGCGAATCTGCTGCACGCGCTTCTGAATATCCTTTTCGTTCCCGGCGCCGTCGATGATGGTGCAGGAGTCCTTGTCGATTTCGACCTTCTTCGCGCGGCCCAGGTTTGACAACTCGACGGCGTCGAGCTTGATGCCCAGATCCTCGGAAATCAGAGTGCCGCCGGTCAGGACGGCCATATCGTGCAGCATGGCCTTGCGACGATCGCCAAATCCCGGCGCCTTCACGGCACACACATTCAGGACGCCGCGCAGCCGGTTCACCACCATCGCGGTGAGGGCTTCGCCGTCAACGTCCTCGGCGATCACCAGCAGCGGCTTGCCGGAACGGGAGATCTTTTCAAGCAGCGGCACGAATTCCCGCAGGCTGGAGATCTTCTTCTCGTACAGCAGGATGTAGCAATCCTCGAGGATGCACTTCATGTCCTCGGGATTGTTGACGAAGTACGGCGAGATATATCCCTTGTCGAACTGCATGCCTTCGGCCAGTTCGAGCGAAGTGGCATTGCTCTTGCCTTCCTCGACAGTGATCACGCCGTCGCGTCCAACCTGCTCCATGGCGTCAGCAATCAGCTTGCCGACTTCCTCGTCGTTGTTGGCCGAGATGGCGCCGACCTGTTGAATCTCGGTCTTGTCGGAGACCGGCTTGGCCAGCCCTTCCAGGAACTCGATGGCCGCATCCGCCGCCTTATCAATTCCGCGGCGAACCACCATCGGATTGGCTCCGAGTGTGATGCCCCGCAGGCCCTCTTCAAAAATGCTGCGGGCCAGCACGGTCGCCGTCGTGGTGCCGTCGCCGGCGATGTCGCTGGTCTTTGTGGCGACTTCGTTCACCAGTTTGGCGCCCATGTGCTCGTAGGGGTCTTCGAGTTCGACCTCCTTCGAGACGGTGACACCGTCCTTGGTGACGACGGGATTGCCGAACGACTTGTCAATGATGACATTGCGGCCGGTCGGGCCCATCGTCACAGCGACAGCGTCGGCCAATGTATTGATGCCCCGCTGCAGCTTGAGGCGGGCGCGATCGTCGAACAGGAGTTGCTTAGCCATGATTGATAACGTTCCGTAGTATGGTGAATCGATGCCTGACTGAAGCGCCAGTCTCCAAGTGACAAACTCCAAACACGTTTCAACTCACAAGTGAAAAACGTCGTCTCGATAGGGTGACTTGCGAGTTATCACTTGTTGGTAACTTGAAACCTGAGACGTGCCACTTCGCCCTATGCCTCGACCTTCGCGAGAATGTCGCTCTCGCGGAGGATCTTGATGTCTTCGCCGTCCACCTCGATCTCCGTGCCGCCGTACTTGCCAAACAGCACTTCGTCGCCCACGACGACGGACACCGCGCATCGCTCGCCACTGTCCAGCAGTCGGCCCGGACCGACGGCCAGCACCTTGCCCCGCTGCGGCTTCTCGCGAGCCGCATCCGGCAGGACAATCCCACCTGCGGTGGTTTCTTCAGCATCCATGGGGCGAACGACAACGCGATCATCAAGGGGATTCAGGGTCATAGAGTTCTCCGTTGTGAGTTAAAGCTGTCGGCGATTCGCGATCAGCATTTCGTTGTTGGGAAATCACACTATTTCAGCGGCCGACGGCTCAGAGCCGATGGCTGACTGCTCGCTTCAGAATCCACCCATACCGGGCATCCCGCCGCCCATTCCGCCCATGCCTCCCATTCCACCCATGTCGTGGTGGTCGTCGTGGTGGTGGTCGTCTGCGGCTGGCTTCGGCTCTTCAACGATGATGGAGTCGGTCGTCATGAGCAGCGTGGCGACGCTTGCGGCATTCTGGAGTGCTGTGCGGACCACCTTGGTGGGGTCAACCACTCCGGCCTCAAACAGATCGCCATACGTTTCATTCAGGGCGTCGTAGCCGTACGCCTTGTCCTTGTTCTTGCGGACATTGTTCGCGACAACGGCCCCGTCGAGCCCGGCATTTTCGGCAATTCGACGCAGCGGCATCTCCAGGATCTTCTGGACCAATGCGACTCCGTGCTGCTCGTCGCCGGGCAGATCGAGCTTCTTGAGCCCTTCGGCACATCGCAGCAGGGCGACGCCGCCGCCGGGAACGATTCCTTCTTCGACGGCCGCCCGCGTCGCCGCCAGGGCGTCCTCAATGAGGTCCTTCCGCTCTTTCATGGCCGTTTCGGTCGCCGCCCCAACGTTGATCTGGGCGACGCCTCCCGCCAGCTTGGCGAGGCGTTCCTGAAGCTTCTCGCGATCGTAGTCGCTGTCGGTTTTCTCGATTTCCTGGCGGATCTGCTCAGCACGTCCGCTGATCGCGTCCTTCGAGCCGGCCCCCTGGATGATGACCGTGTTCTCGGCATCGATCCGCACCTTCTTCGCGCGACCGAGCTCCGGAAGCTGCACGTTCTCCAGCTTCTCGCCCAGGTCCTTAAACAAGGCCTTGCCGCCGGTGAGGATGGCAAGGTCCTGCAGCATGGCTTTGCGGCGATCGCCATAGCCCGGCGCCTTGACGGCCACCGCCTTGATGATGCCCCGCAGCTTGTTCACGACGAGGGTCGCGAGAGCTTCGCCGTCGATATCCTCGGCGATGATCAGCAAGGGCGACCCGTCTTGCGAGACCTGTTCGAGAATCGGCACCAGATCACGGGCGTTCGAGATCTTCTCTTCATGAATGAGGATGCGACAGTTGTCGTACTCGCACGTCTGGTCATCTTCATTTGTCACGAAGTGCGGCGACAGGTAGCCGCGCTCGAACTGCATGCCTTCAACGAGTTCCACCTCGGTGTGCATGCCGCGGCCTTCCTCGACCGTGATCACGCCGTCCTTGCCGACCTTCATCAGTGCGTCGGCCAGCGTCTTGCCAATCTCCCGATCGTTGTTACCGGCGATGGTCGCGACGGTCTCAATCGCCTTCTTGTCCTTGGCGTCGACCGGCTTGGACATCTTCTTCAATTGTTCAACAACGGATTGAACGGCCTTCTGGACGCCGCGGCTGAGCGACATCGGGTCCGCGCCGCCCGCGATGAATCGCAGTCCATCGCGGAAGAGTGCTTCGGCGAGAACTGTTGCGGTCGTGGTGCCGTCGCCGGCGATATCACCGGTCTTGGAGGCAGCCTCTTTCACCAACTGCACGGCACAGTTTTCGAACTTGTCTTCGAGTTCGATATCTTCCGCGACGGTGACGCCGTCCTTGGTAACCTTGGGCGATCCCCAGCCTTTGTCGAGCACGGCCGTACGGCCGCGCGGCCCGAGCGTGCTGCTCACGGCTCGCGACAACTTCGAGACCCCTTCCAACAATTGCTTCCGCGCGTCTTCGTCAAAGCTCAACAGTTTGGACACGGCTACTCCCTGAGTCTCTCGGTCTCAAGACTTGTCAGACCAGTGGCTGACAGTGATTCCAGTTTTGGCGACGTCGGCACATCCGCAAATGGCAGGATATGCATTCGTTGACCCCGCTATTGCAACCCGCGTGCCATGCAGCATTATCGATATAAACCACTACCTGGAAATCTCTTGTGGAGAACTGAGGTGCGTCAAGGCGGCCTTCGTCCTGCCAACTTGGCAGTGATGAACTTCACTCCGTCATTGACACCTGGGCTCCCATGCCGAACCGAGCGACGGCCAAGTCCTGATCGGCCGCAGATGACGCGGATCGGGCGGATTGCCACTGTCTTTTCAGATCAGGTTTTGAGTCGTAGGGTACCGATAGGATGCACCTCGAATCAGGCGGTGATAACCCTGCATCCGCCGCCATCCGTCCGATCCGCGTCATCCCTGGTCCCTCGGCGGCGAGGGCGCGAAACAGAACCAACTGCCCAATGCACTAACCCGGACTTCTCCACTGGTAGGGTGGATGGAGCACGGAACATCGCATGAGCGGTCGATTCCGCAAGTCGGCTGTCGAACATCGTGAATCTTCAAGTCGAGTGAGCGCAAGTGCGCAATCCACCATCTCCGACCGACTTGCTGCATCCACTCTACATATCGGTGAGAAACCCGGGCTAACCCGGATTTCTCGCAGGTGAGGTGAACGGGCCACGGAACTTGTGTGGCTATGGTGGGTGCCGCAACTCGCTCCCTCAACATCGAACGTCTCCCGAAACACAAGGCGCATGTGTGCAATTCACCCCGCCTCTCTGGTGAGACATCCGACCCAAACGCAAACGGGGAGCCGCCCCTTTGGCCGACTCCCCGTGATGCTGTCGTTCTGACCGATCGCCGCTCAAACTCCTCACTTTGCGGCAGCGTACCGCTTGGCGACTTCGTCCCAGTTCACCACGTTCCAGAACGCTGTGATGTAGTCGGGACGACGGTTCTGATAGTGGAGGTAATAGGCATGCTCCCAGACGTCCAGTCCGAGAATGGGAGTATGTCCTTCAGAGAGCGGCGTGTCCTGATTCGGCGTACTTTCGATGAACAGTTCGCCGTCCCCTTTGATTGTCAGCCAGGCCCAGCCGCTGCCGAATCGCGTCGCCGCGGCGTTGGCAAACTCCTGCTTGAATTTGTCGAAGCTGCCGAATGTCGAGTTGATCGCTTCGGCCAGTTCACCGGTCGGCGCGCCACCCCCCTTGGGGCTCAGGATCAACCAGAACAGGCTGTGATTTGCGTGACCGCCGCCATTGTTCCGGACAGCGGTGCGGATGGACTCGGGGACGGCATTGAGATTCCGCATCAGGTCGTCGATCGATTTGTTGGCCAACTCAGGATGGCCTTCGATCGCCTTGTTCAGATTCGTCACGTAGGCGTTATGGTGCTTGTCGTGATGGATCTCCATCGTCTTGGCGTCGATGTGAGGCTCGAGCGCGTCCTTGGGGTACGGCAAATCCGGGAGTGTGTAGGCCATTTCACAGGGCTCCTTAATTCAGGGGGAAATCCATCAAAACGCGATGTCTGGTGCGTCCTTGTCGTTACATCTCCATCAAGCGCTATCTTAGAGGACGCGAAGGATCGGGAAAAGCACCTGCTCTCCTGCGGCCGGCTTTTCTCACATTTCGATCGTGTCCGTCCCGCCCGCAAAATACGATATCCGCACAGGTCGGACGCGTCAGGGAAACCAGGAAAATCAGCCGGGGGCCGTCCCCGGTCTCCCGATTGGCCAACCGGTCGTGGCACCCGCAATGTGCAGGAGTGGGTGAAGCCCGCTCTACGTCAACCGGAACAGTCGGTTGCGGCAGTCCAGTCGAACCGTTCGCGAGTAATGGTAGACATGGACGGATTCCGCAATCGGCGTCGGCACGCGGATCAGGAACTCAGCCCACTCGGGACAGTTGAACGCGGAGAACGCCAGTTCCATGCCCTCAATGAGTTTGTCGGGCTTTCTCGTTAAATCGGGGAACAGATGCGGACCGGTGTCGGTCTGATAGATTCCGTCTCGTTCGTTCGCGTTGATCGTTTTAACCGGATACTCGATCATCGCCGTATAGCGGTCGGAGTCGAGTTCCGTCTGCGCCACCAGCGGCGATCTTGCGAGAACGGCCTCGACGATCTCACGAGGCGAGGTGAGCAACTCGGCGTCGCACTCACCAAAGGAAATGCCAAAACCGTCGAAGATATCTGCAATCAGTCCCAATTGACGATCCGACTGTTTGCCGCTCCCCGGCGGATACAGATCGACTTCGACGCCCGCCCGTGCGAACGTCTTGAGGGCGAGGAAGCGGTCCATGCTGAAGATGGGGGTGAAGTCGGCATTCGGCTCCGTCCAGATGTCCCGCTCGACGCCGACCCGCTCCGTCTTGCAACTCGCCCCCAGAACGAACGTCTGCACTGTCCCGGTCTGCTTTTCCGTAATGCGGCACCGGCAGTCCAGTTGAATGCGGGCGTTGTTGAGGCTGTACGGCGGCTGATGACTGACGGTTGCCGGCGGCTTCTTCGCGAAATCGAGCCGAAACGTCAGAAAGGATCGCGCGAAATCACAGACCTCATGGGACATGCGACCTCCTCGGGGACGAAGGCTCACAGGCGGCAATCGCCATTACGGCGAACGCCGTACCGGCGTGCGAGATAAAATGCTTGCTGTCCTTGAACAGGGATCGCGTGAACCAGCGGCCGCTTTCGCGCTGATGCGTCTTGAGCCAGCCGATGCCGCGCTCGATGGCGGGGTCATCCGCCGGGACGCCCGCCTGGCGGAGCACAAACACAACGAACCCGGTGCCGTACCCGTCGCTGGTTTCGACGTCCTGCGGTGAACCATCGGCGCGTTCCCAGTTCCCCAGCGACGCGAGCGACCACCCGCCGTCGTCGTGCTGGAGGGCTCGCAGCGCGTTCATCGTCTCGGCTTGTTCGGCGTTCGCCACCAGTCCGTCGACGGACTG
>JAHBXU010000252.1 GCA_019636315.1 Planctomycetaceae bacterium
CCGTATATCCGCCGTTGTAGGGAGACTGGCTGTCCGCCTGGGCAGCGGCCCAGCCGGAAAGCGAGATCACACAGGTCGCAGCAATCAACAACATCTTGCGCATTTCGAGACTCCATGCCATGCGAGCAAACGCGGGGAGGAAGGGGCCGGTGGAGAAACCTACACGCGCACAGAGCGGCGTCAAATCAAGTCGCAAGATAGACGCCGGGAATTCGTCCATGACGATCGACTTGGATTGATCACGGTCGAAACTCAGATTCCGGGAACTTTCCGCATTGCAGTGAGTGCACCAGGGAGCGAAGGTTGCCCGGAGGCGAGTCCGCACAATCTCCCGCGCGGAACTCTCATCGTGATTGCGGCAGGAGCCGTGTGCGCACGCGCGTCCATCTACTCCGACATTGCGAGCATGGCCGCTTGCAGAACGAATGCGGCTGCCTCACGTTGCCGTCGCTCTCGAAGGGGCGTTGCTTTCGTCTCGCGTTCCTCTTCGCCGGCCAGTTTGTGCCGAAGCACCCGTTCCACACGCAGCGGGCGCCCGTCGTCACCACGCCGCGCGATCCCGATATAGATCACTCCGTCAAGTGGCGCCGGTGCATCCGGACCAAGATGTCCTGTCACGGACACGGCCAGATCCGCTTGGGGCGTCAGCTCCAACACGCCGCGCGCCATTGCTGACGCCACGATTTCGCTGACCGGCCCGATCGCTTCGTTCGCCAGATCTTCCGCCGAGACCCCGAGCCATGCCGTCTTTGTCTCGTTGCGATAGACGACCGCTGATCCGCACAGATGATTCGAAATCCCGGGGATCCTCGCCATCGTTGCGGCGACGCGTCCGGCCGTGCAGCTTTCGGCGAAAACGATTCTGCGCCCCGTTTGAAAAAGCCGCTCCGCCAGGCGGGCAGCCTCGTCATGAAGGTCGGATTCCGTCATGACGCGCCCTCCGTCGCCCAGTATCCGCCCCGCGCATGATCGAACCGCGCTTCCTGTCCACGGACCTCTGTGGCGAACTTTCCGTTCACATAGACCGTGCGGCCCATCACCCAGGTGCGGATCGGCTTGCCGGTGAGTGTCACGCCGTCCCAAGGACTCCAGCCGCTCCGGGTCACCTGGTCCTTGTTGCGGATCGTATGACGTTTGCGGAGGTCGACGAGGACAAGATCGGCGTGATATCCGGCGGCGATGCGGCCCTTGTCCACGATGTCCCAAACACGGGCCGGGGCGTCGCACATCCACCGGACGACCTGCTCTAACGAGCAGCGGCCCTCGTGAACGGCATTCAGCATCAGCGCCAGCGAATTCTCCACCGCAGGCAGCCCCGACGGAGAACGGGGATACGGCTGCTGTTTCTCCTCCAGGGTATGCGGAGCGTGATCGGTCGCGATGACCTGGATCTGCCCCGACAGCAGCCCCCGCCAGAGTGCGGCATTATCGACAGCCGTCTTGATCGAAGGATTCATCTGCACCAGCGTTCCCAGCCGGCCGTAGTCTTCGATGTTGAACAAGAGATGATGCGGACACGCCTCCGCTGTAATGAGCCGCTGATGATCTGAGAAAATCGGCAGCTCATCGGCCGTGGAGACATGCAGCACATGAAAGCGGTGTTGGTGCCGCCGGGCGAGATTGACCGCCCGCTCCGTCGCTATCGCGGCAGCTCGGTGGTCCCGAATGCGCGAGTGATCGGCCGGCTCGCGCCCACCGTCGAGTAACGCCATATTGGCGCGAATGGTGGCCTCATCCTCGCAGTGCGCGCAGATCGGTAAGGTTGTTTCGGCAAAGATCCGCTCCAGAGCTTCCTGCTCATCGACCAGCAAGTCCCCTGTGCTGGACCCGATGAAGATCTTGATTCCCGGCGTCCGATCCACACGACGCAGCTCATCGACATTGCCGGACGTGGCGCCGATGTAGAATCCATAATTGACGACACACTTATTCGCCGCCAGGGCGAGCTTCTCCGCCAGGGCTGCACGCGAGATCGTCGGCGGATTCGTGTTGGGCATCTCCAGAAACGTCGTCACGCCTCCCTTGGCGCAGGCGAGCGACCCGGTGTGCAGGTCCTCCTTGTGCGTGTATCCCGGTTCGCGGAAATGCACCTGGTCGTCAATCACGCCCGGCATCAGGGTCAGGCCGGAGGCATTGACGATTTCATCCGCGGCAGTCGCCCGCGAAGCCGCCACGTCCAGAATCGTCTGATCCTGAATCAGGACGTCTGTGCGCCGCGTTCCGTCCGGTAGTACACAGTCCGCGTTTCGTATGAGGGTTCGCATAACATTGGTCTGAAGAACAAGGAGCAGCACGTGACGCCGCGCCGTCGCGGATGACCCTACTTTCGACTGTCCACACGGAACTCACAAGTGTCAGCCGCTGGATTGGCGCACGCCGGATGCAGGCATGGGACGATTGTGCATCGAAGGTCGCGAGCCCCGTCTTTCTCGCATAACATCAACGACAACCCGCCGAGACAGCCAACGTTCATCGACTGGTTGACAAGTGACTTGCAACATGGCAGCATCAGCGTGCACTCAAATCGCAGCCGTCAAGGAATCGATCCGCTGAGGTTTGAGTTCCGCCGCTTCACCTCGCCTCCTTGACCGGCCTCCCCGATGAACACAACGTCCTCTGCTGATTCAAACGCTGTTCCTCCTTCGCCTGACGCGGCACCAGCCGTCAAATCGCGATCCAAGATCGAGCGCGCTTTTGTCTGGGGATTGATCACCCTGGGATTCGTGATCGTCGCCGTGGAAGGGACATCCTACTTTGCATTCAAGCGGGCACATGACGCCGTCCAGTCGGAACTGGACCAGGCCGAAGCAGCCGGAAACCAGATCACAAGAGCCCGGGTGACAGAACTTCTCAACAATCGCGAACCCGATGAGAGCAAGGAGGTCCAGGTCATTGGATCGGCGACCGAACGGTATGATATCTACGTCTTTCAGGGCCTCATCAAACAACGGGAACTCTTCATTCACTACGGTGTGGCCGGAGTGACCGACGAACCGGAAGTCATTGAAGTCCTGGCAATCCGTCCGGATGAGATTCTGTAGCAGAGACGCGCCTGTTGCTGGAGACGCGTCGTCAAGCTGCTGCGAACAATCGGACGGCAGCACTTGTGTTGGAGCGATTGAGGACGAGCGCCGTCCATGCTTCACCGATTGGGCAACACCTGGATCGTGCTGGCGGTGATCTGCGGCGCCGTGAGCGTCGCGGCATGGTTCGCCGCCGCCCCACCGGGGCCGAGTCCGTCTCGCATGGCAACCGCCGCGGTCTCCGATCAACCAGCAAACCGTCCCGCGAAAGTCCTCGCTCCCGGCTATGTGAGTTCCGACGCCTGCCTCGCCTGCCACGCCCATCAGCACGCGACGTGGCACGCATCGTATCATCGTACGATGACGCAGGTGGCGACGCCCGAATCCGTTGTGGCCGATTTTAACGACGTCACGCTGCACTCACTGGGGCAGACATACCATCTGACACAGGAGGACGGCCGGTTCTTCGTGGAGATGGATGACCCCGAATGGGCGCCGGCCGGGAGCCCCCCACCGCGTGTCAAACGAGAAATCGTGCTGACCACCGGCTCGCATCACGAACAGGACTTCTGGTTCGAGACCATTGCATACAACCGTTTGATCAACCGCTTTCCGTTCGTTTATCGGATTGAGGAACAACAGTGGATCCAGGACCATTCAGTCCTGCTTCAGCCGCCCGAATCGCATACCGGTTTCGACGAATGGAACAAGAGCTGTATTCGTTGCCACGCGACGATGGGGCGGCCGCGATTGAAGGCGAACGAAACACCGCCGGACGTGCATGGTCCCTTCGATTCTCAGGTGGTGGAGTTCGGCATTGCTTGCGAGGCGTGCCACGGTCCGGGTGAGACGCACGTCCTGCGACACGCCACCGCCAGCGGACGACTGGAATTGTTGCCCACTCACCTGCGGCCTCCCGCTCGTGACGCGGGGGAACCGATCGGACCGGACCAGATTGTCAACCCCGCCAAACTGGATGCCAGGCGTTCATCGCAGATCTGCGGCCAGTGTCACTCATTCTTCACACTGAGTTCCGACCAGGCGGACAAGAGTTGGGCCGCTCATGGTTTTCGATTCCGTCCCGGCGAGGAGTTGACGGACCGCATCCTGATTGAATCCCGGCCGTTGTTCAATCAGCCGCGATACGAACAACCGCGCGCCGTGCGATGGTGGCTGGAGAATCAGCCGCACTATCTGGAGGAGCGCTTCTGGTCCGACGGCGTGGTGCGGATTCTCGGTCGGGAATACACGGCGATGATCGACTCGCCCTGCTTTCAGGGAGGGGCACTGTCATGTTTGTCCTGTCACACGATGCATCCGGGCGCCGACGATCCGCGACCGCTTCGCGAATGGGCCAACGATCAGTTGAAACTCGGCATGGAATCCAACGAGGCCTGTCTTCAATGCCACCAGGAAAAGCGTGATAATCTGTCCGCCCACACGCATCATCCGCCCGACTCGGACGGCAGTCGCTGCTACAACTGCCACATGCCTCCGACCGCCTATGGACTATTGAAAGCCACGCACACGCATACCGTGGAGAACCCCAGCGTCGCCGCCAGCCTCGCGACGGGACGTCCCAATGGATGCAATCTGTGCCATCTCGACAAGAGTTGGGACTGGACGAATCGCCATTTGGCTGACTGGTTCGGGCGCGACCGCGTGGAGATGACCGATGTTCAGGCGGCGGTTCCCGCATCGGCGATCCTGGTGATGAATGGAGAAGCCGGTCAACGGGCGTTAATCGCCTGGGCGATGGGCTGGCCGCCGGCCCAGAAGGCGTCTGGCACAGACTGGCTCGCCCGATTTCTCGCGCCGCTGCTCGATGATCCTTATGACGCCGTCCGTTTTGTTGCAGCGCGGTCATTACGCACGCTGGATGGCTTTCATGACTTGCACTACGACTTTCTGAGCGAGCCTCCCGAGCGAACGACCGCACATCAGCGCGTTCGGAAGGAATGGGGCACACAGCGAGAGGCACGCGGTCAATCGGTCGATTTGCGCGAATTGATCGACGACGCCGGCGATCACATCACCCCCGAGATCTTTGACACCCTGCTGCAACAGCGCGACGACCGCCGCGTCCTGCTGATGGAATGATCGGCGGGGAATTGCTGTCACACCCGTTTAACCCGGGTATGCCGTTCGAGTGCCTGGAACCACTCATCATGGTGGAAGCGGTTGCTGCGGAATGGTTCCCATGAAAGCCCTTTCACTGAGTTTTCGGGCTACGAAGTCGGCAAAACCATCACGACGCGGAACCCATTGCTGAACAAGCGGAAGTCCGGCCCCGCGGCATAGCGGGTCGTCGAGCGGACCGAGTCAGCCGGGTTCGTGAACGCCCCGCCGCGCACGACGTGCCCCTCTCCCGCGGGCGGCCCGCGCGGATCATCGACTGGCTCATCCGTCGGATCCGGGAGTTCCGCATACCAGTCCTGGCACCACTCCCACACGTTGCCGTGCATGTCGTACAGTCCCCAGGGATTCGGGGATTTCGCCCCCACTGGATGCGTGCGACTCTCGGAGTTCCCCGCGATCCATCCAGAGTCCTCGGGACACTCCGGCATTGAACCACAGGAAAACGGTGACGTGGAACCGGCGCGACAGGCATACTCCCATTCGGCCTCCGTCGGCAGACGATACGAGCGCCCTGCGGCCTTTTCCGCCGGCAAGTCCGACAAGAGCCGGCAAAAGTACACCGCTTCCCGCCAGCTCACCGAGTCCACCGGATGCGTCGTCCCTTTGAAATAGCTGGGATCTTTGCCGGTCACACGCGCGTATTGCTCTTGAGTGACTTCGTGGATTCCCAGTGAGAAAGGGCGTGTGATGTGAACCGTTCTTTGAATCTCACCCGCGGACGCGTCCTCATTTTGGGGAGTGACGTCTCCCATGACGAACCGGCCGGTGGGGATTGGCACAAGGACCATGCCGATGCTGTTGACGACCGGCTCGCCGACCGCGCGCTGCTCGGACGACAACGCTCGCGCGACAGAATTCCGATCAATCCTGTCGGCGCTGCGACCACAACCGACAGCCAGCCCGACCAGACACATGACCAGCTTCCACATCACAATTCATCCTGGCAATCTCTGGATGCAACCGGGATTCATCAGTTTAGCAGACGCTTGACCCGATTGACGGCGCCTTCCATTGAATCGAAAACTTGAGGCACTGACTGGCGTTCGCGCAGGCCGGTGCGTACAACAGTTCAAATTGGTCGTTCTGGTCAACTTTGGGTGCGGAATCGCCCGCCCCCTCATCACCTTATGTGAGACCCTGCAATGGACCGCCGGCAGACTGACTTCGCCCATTCGCTTTCGTCACCTCTCGCCACTCCGAACGGTTCATCACTTCGACGGCGGCAGTTCCTGCGCGAACTCGG
>JAHBXU010000253.1 GCA_019636315.1 Planctomycetaceae bacterium
CGGACCGGCGAGTCGCTGTTCACTGGGGATCATCTGCTACCGGACATCTCCTCGAATGTCGGTGGCGGAGACCTCCGTCAGCGCGGCCTGTTGCGACACTTCATGACGTCAATGGCTCGCATCCGCGACTTGCCCCACGCCGACCAACTTCTGGTTCTCCCGGGCCACGGGGACCCGATGCCCGTCTTCATCCCGCGCTGCGATGAACTGATCCTTCACCACGAACGCCGCCTCGAGCAGATCGTCGCCCTCCTCGCACGCACCACCGAAGCGATGACCGTCTATAACATCGCCCGCAGACTCTTCGGCCGTCTCGAGGATTTTCACGTCGTCCTCGGCTGCGCCGAAGCAAACGCACATCTGGAACTGCTCGAAGAACAAGGCCGCATCGTCCACCACCAGGGACGGTTCACCACAGCGAGCGGACGCCTCGACAGTTGAATCAACACCGTCTGGCCGCGACCGCCAGAGAAAAAGTCGCCGATGGTTCTAACTTCTGCGTCCTTTGTGGTTCGTCCTGATCGCGACATCACTCCACAACGACACCAGGAACACAAAGGGTGGGCAATGGCTTGTCGTTGGAGAAGCCGCGCGTCGTTCAGTATTCATTCTCAAGCATCTGATCCAGTGTCTGGCGTCGGCGGATGAGTTGGAGCGTCCCATCCAACCGAATCATGACCTCGGGGGCCTCGGGGAACGAGTTGTAGTTCTTGGCCGGCATGGCCGCACAGTAAGCGCCGGACCCGCCGATGACGAGCAGATCGCCAATTCGGGATTCGATGAATTGTCGCGGCGCCAAAGCTTCCGGATCTCCCGGTTGCGGCGTGAGAATGTCGCCCGACTCGCAGCAGTGGCCGACGACAATGTACTCGCGCTCGCCGCGCGGTTCGTCGTCCGCAGGATAGACTTCCATCGGGTGCTGCGCCCCATAAAGCGATGGACGCAATACCTCCGTCATGCCGGTATCGAGCTTCAGGAACGCATACCCTTCGCTGCCGGTCGATGCGACATCCTGTACGCTCGCCAGCACGGCGCCGGCGTTCGCGACCGCGTATGTGCCCGGTTCGACTTCAAGGTGAATTCTCCGGCCGGTTTCCTCGGCGAAGCGTTCGAATTCCCGCTTCATTGGCTGGCCGACGACCTGCAGGTCTGTGGTCTTCTCGTGCGGCATGCGGCCCACTTTGTATCCGCCCCCCAGATTGAGCGTGTGGACCGATGGAAACCGGCGGACGAGATTCAGACTCAGAGAAACAGCCCGCAGCCACACTTCCGGATCGCTGCCGCTGCCAATGTGTGTATGAACCCGGAATGCATTGAGACCGTGCTCCGCCAGCGCAGCGGCGACCGCGTCCGCCTGTTCGTGCCAGATGCCGAAGCTCGATGCCGGACCGCCGACGTTGGTCCGCTGCGTTCCCCCCGAGCCGAGACCCGGATTGAAGCGCACGCCGACATCGGCCCCCGGAAACAGTCGGCCGTACCGCGTCAGCTGATGCAGCGAGCACGCATTGACGGACATCCCCTGCCCCACCAGTTCGCGCAGCAGCCCATCCTCGGGAAACTGCTGCGTGCTGAGCGAGATGTGTGCCGCGGGAACGCCCGCCCGAATCGCCCGCAGGGCTTCGAATCCCGAACTGGCGTCGATGTGCAGTCCGAGTTCGTGAAACAGCCGCAGCACGGAGGCATTGGGACACGCCTTCATGGCGAACCGCGCCGTCAATCCATACGCATTGGGAAACGCCAGAATCGCCGCCGCACTCCGCCGCAACGCGACCTCGTCATACACATAACACGGCGTGCCAAATTGCTCGCGAATGCGGAAAGCCAGTTCGCGATTGAGAGCGGGAATGTGTTCCATGAGATGGCGAGATCTTGAGTTTGGGTTGATCGTTTCTGAGTCGCGTAATGAGCGGCGTTATCCACTCCTCATTCCGTCTTTCCGTCCCGCTCCTGCCATGACGCCAAATGCATCTCTTCAGGAGTTCGACTGGCAACCAGACGCTGAGCGTACTGGACGTGATCAGCGTTCGACAAGGAGAAGGTCGGACGGGTTCGGCGGCCATCGATTCATCGACAACGGCCCGTCGATGGACGGAGTTCCCCATATCCCCAAGCCGACGGCTCTGCCGTCGAACGTTGAAGGCGACGCTCCAGAATCCCAAACAAAAGTCGGTGATTGAATAGCTGAACGGCTGTCGTTCGACGGCGGAGCCGTCGGCTTGGGAATTGGTGAGTGGCTTTTCTCGTTCGCGTCGCAAAACGTCATTCTCCGCTCTCGTCGCAAACCCTCTGCCCTGATTCTCGTCCAAACACTCCGTGAGTTGGGCATCGTTAGAGAAATCCCGCCTTTCCACGACTTCGGAGCCGAGTTAGGATTTCGTCTGCTCAACCGTAGCCGACATCGGAAAGGACTTCACGATGAATCTCCGAATCCCGGTTGTCCTTGTCGTTCTGTGCGTCGACCTCGGCGCGGCGGCGCTTGGTGATCTCGCCGAGAAACCGTTGGCCAATGCTCCGGAGCGGGACTCAAAACTGTCGCGAGTCGAACAAGTCCTTGAGAACTGGGACGCGGCGTTCACTAACGTGGACTCGTCTCGGGTGACGTTCCGCAAGTACGAGTATGACAGCGTGTTCCTTCTTGAGAAACGCAGCGACGGCGAGATCCGATATCAAGCCCCGGACCGATTGCTGTGGATGACCAAGCCGGTCGAACTGCAGAACGCGGCTTTGCCCAGACGAGTCAGCATCTGGGGCGAGAGATATCAGTTGAAAACCGAATCACATATCGAATGGTACATTGATCGCCACGACCTCATGGTCGTCGATCATGCGGAAAAGACATACGACAGGATTGCGATGCCGCCGCAATTGCGGAACGTCCACCCGACGCGGGTCGATCCATTAGTGGAGGTCTCTCCCGAGACGGCCTATCTCCATGCCCCGGGACCCTTTTCGCAATTCATCGCGACACTGGTCGGTCCACTCCACTTCTCTGCTCAGTTGTGCGATTCGACGCATCGAGTCAGCGCGATGCTTTGCGGCCGCGAGCTTCGACGATTCCAGGGTGAATTTGACTGGACGATCCAGCGTGATACCGATACGGAGATTCGCTTGTCCGGTAAGCCGTTGAGTTCGGACGCGGCGCAGCACGTGAGTCGCGTGGACGTCATCCTCAACACGGCAACGCATCGTCCAACCGCTGTCCGGCTGATCGATCCGGCGGGGACCAGAGAGACCGTCTACGTCATTCGCGAGATGGCGATCAATGAATCTTGGCATCGAGTCGGTCCGCCGCCGGTCTACGACTACAGGCTGCTGCAAACAACTTGCCGACTCCCCTGACGAACACTTCACGCGCGATCAATCCGGCAGGATGAGTTCGCCGGAATCCGTCAGGGACCAGTGGGGGTTCCAGACGACTTCCCAGAGGTGGCCGTCGGGGTCGGCGAAGTAGCCGGCGTAGCCGCCCCAGAATGTGTCTTGGGCCGGTTTGACGATACGGGCGCCGGCGGTCGCGGCGAACTGAAGCACCGCGTCGACCTCGTCGCGGGTGCTTGTGTTGTAGGCGAGCGTCATGCCGCGGAATGTCCCGGATCGATCGCTCGTAACTGTTGCGTCATCCGCCAGCAGGTGTTCCGGATACAGGGCGAGTACGAGGCCGCCCATCTGGAGAAATACGACCTCCGCATTGGATCGGCCGGAAACGCGCCAGCCGAGCCCCGATTCGTAAAAGGCTCGCGCCCGCACCAGATCCGTGACGCCCAATGTCACGACGCTCAACCGCTGTTCCATGTCAATGGTCCTCCCAAGCCGACGGCTTTGCCGTCAGCCAACATCGGTGCAAATCCTCTGATTCGAGCGGGGCGCCATCGGGTGCGGGAACATCGCCGATCGACGGCAAAGCCGTCGGCTTGGGATCACGCACTCAGAAGATGCCGAGCTGGTCGCGAGCGTCGTCGGTCATTCGCTCGGGCGTCCACGGCGGCGACATCACCAGCTTGATCATGGCCGTGTCGACGTCTTCCAATTGCTCCAGAGCCATCTTCGCTTGCTGAATGATCTGCGGACCGGCCGGACAGGCAGGACTGGTGAGCGTCATCTCGACGTTGACGACCCGTTCCTGTTGAGCGACCTCATACACCAGCCCGAGATCGACAATATTGATCATCAACTCCGGATCGATGACTTGTTTGAGCGCGTCGATGAGTTGGACTTCGTCTGCCATGAGAACGCCTTCGATGAAGAGTCTTTTGAGCGTAGACCTGAGCGCACCCCGGTGACGCCCACTGATCATGATAGGCTCAATCGCCGTCGCCGGCCACACGCACACGGACGGCGTACACACCGGAGTTGTCGGCCAGTTCATTCCAGAAATCGTTGACCCGCAGGTAAAGGACGCCGTCAAGAGGGGCAACGAATGCGGCCTCTCGTCCCAGGTCGATCACACGACTGAGTTGCCGGCGTCCGGTCATTGCATCGGCTTCACTGATTACCAGGCCGATCAGTCGCCCGATGGGAAACCCTTCGGCGTAGCGGATGCTGATCCCCTGAGGTTCGCTCTCCCACGGCCGCGGCGATTGAGCAAGGACGGTTCGACCTTCTGCGGTGAGTTGATATGACTGGTTCCTGGCGACCGTCAGGCCCGTCGCCTGCCAGCCGCGATCTGCGGCGACCTCGACGGAGTCGAAGACGGGATCACGTGCGAACACCACGTTGGCCCGTTCGATGTCGAAGCCGTAACACAGATGCCGCACGAACAGGTCCCATTCGGCATTCAGATCGGCCAGCGTCGGGCCAAATAACCGTGTCAACGCGGCCTCAAAACCTTCATCGACGTACACACGCCCAAGTTCGCGAAATGCGTCTCGATACCGAGGGTGGGAATCCGCAAACACGCAGACCGACCAGGCCCATGCGTATGATTCGTTCGCCCGAACAAAGTCTTCCGGCTGCAATCGAAAGACATCGTCGAGCGACAGCATGCGGGAATCCGCCGCCGCGCGTTGAATCATGGGAATGCGACCAAACCCCAGGAACTCGGCCTTCTCCTGCGGCAGCGCCCGAAAGGACACCTTGCCGTCCTCGTGAATGCCGTGGGTTGCGAATAACTCGGCCATCCCTTCCAGATACCACACCGGGACATCGCGCGATGTGCCCCCCATCGACTGCATAAAACAGTGCGTCGCCTCATGAATCATCAGGTGACGGCGATAGTAGTCATACTCCGAATCGTTCATCCAGAACTGTTGCGCGTCGTGCTTGCCGTGAGCAAATTCCGGCAACGTCACCGGCAGGAGTCCGGCGTCGCGGAAGCGGCGCTGGTCCCGCATGATGTAGCCCGTCAGCTGAAAGTCGCTGGCGTCGCGCGCCGGCGGAAGGGAGCCGAAGTACTCCTCCCATGCAACGACAGCCTGATCGATGATGGGCGGAAGTGACTGGGCGATCTCTGGCTCAATATCGGTATACAACACAAGCCGCGGCGAGCGGTATTCGAGAATCCCCAGTTCCGCCAGACGCGCTGCATCGTGACGCGGACGTTGATCCGGCGGACGGAACGAGCGGCGCATGTTCGATGGCTCATGAGCCACCGGTCGCAACGGTTCCGCTGAAGCGTTTCGCTCCTCTGAATGAGCTGCCGATGGTCGCGAGTCATCGCCGGACCCCGAAACCTGGCCGGAAACGGGCGACGAAACCTCCGGGCGGCAACCCGCGAGGCACACGAACGCGAGCAACGCCGCAGCAAACCGATTCTTCAATTCGTCCCTCTCTGGCCGATCCATCGTATGTCACTCACAACTGAGCCAAAGAATCGCGGCACTGCTTCCTTATGATTTGCTTTTGTCAGGTCGCACTGGTTCGTGAATCATCTGGACTGCAGGCGAATGCGACAAGCCGACACGAGAGACCATACCACGGCAGGAGGGCGATCACTAAAGAGTCGTGGTTCATTCCGTTACAGAAATGGAACGCGGGTGACGCGGATCCAGCGGATGGGGCGCACCGCAACTGCCGAGGGACCGAGCGTCTTCATGAAGTTCACCGCCATCCTTCGATCCGCGCGATCCGCGGTCCTTCGATTGATTGACAAGCTGCAGCCTGCATTTCGCCAAATAACGGATGCACCCCTGGCGAACCGGACGGCCTCGCGATAGGCTGCGGCGTTCGACGATGTCCGGCCCGTCTCCACTGAGGATTCACCGCCATGGGAAGGTTTCGCTACTCGCTCAATAGCGTCACGATCAAGCCGACGCCGGTACTCGAAAAGATCCGCATTGCCGCAGAGGTCGGCTATGACGCGATTGAACTATGGCATGATGAGATCGACGCGTTTCTGGCGTCCGGTGGGAGCCTTCGAGACCTGCGGAATGCAATCGATGACACC
>JAHBXU010000254.1 GCA_019636315.1 Planctomycetaceae bacterium
GCGGCTCGACATCTATTTCATCGACGTTGAGGGCGGAGCCGCGACGCTCATCGTTACGCCCGTCGGAGAATCGATGCTGATCGACTCTGGCTACCCCGACAACAACGGCCGTGATCGCGACCGCATTCTGGACGTCGTCCGCAATGTCGCCGGGCTCACACAGATCGACCATGCCATCGTCTCGCATTGGCATCTGGATCATTACGGCAATCACGCAGCACTCGCCGCGCTGATTCCCGTCCGTAACTTCTGGGACCGAGGGATCCCTGACGCGCTGGAAGAAGATCCCGACTTTGAGACCCGCATCGCGGACTATCGGGCGGCGAGTCAGAATGCGTCCCGGACGCTGCGCGCCGGTCAGCAATTTCGCCCTCCCTCGAACGCGACGCCGCTGGAGGTGCTCATCGCCAGTGCGAGCCGCGAGGTGATTCCCAATAATGGCCTTCCCAATCCGCACGCAGACAAGCATCAACCGCAACCCGAGGACACGACGGACAACGCCGCGAGTTTGAGTCTTCGGCTTCGATTCGGCGATTTCGTCTTTCTGTGCTGCGGGGATTTGACGTGGAACGTCGAGGCCCAACTGGTGACGCCGAACAATGCCTTGGGTACGGTGGACCTGTTCATGGTGACGCATCACGGTTTGCCGGTCAGCAATAACCCGGTCCTGGTCCATGCCATCGATCCGACGGTCGCCGTGATGTGCAATGGACCGACGAAGGGCGCCGATCCGCAGACGATCGCCACGCTGCGCGGCGTGAAATCGCTGAAGCACTGGTATCAATTGCATCGCAACGTCAATCTACCGTCGGATGCTCAGACACCTGCGGAATTCATCGCCAACAGCGAACCGACCGTGAACTGCGAAGGCGTGTGGGTCAAAGCGTCGGTGGCTTCCGACGGCAAGAGCTACACGATCCAGATCGGTGCGGATGGCGCCCCGCAGACATATCAAACACGGAAAAGATAGTTCGTCCTCCAGACATTGGATTGGCAACGCTCCTTTCAATTGTTCCATGGGCTGACCAATGCTGGGCATTCTGATTGACGTCGTGCTCATTGGCGTCATCATTGCGGCTATGGAGGGGGATTTTCCCGAGTGGTTGCGACTGTTGGGCTGTGTGGTCGTCATCAGCCTGACGACATTTGTCGTTTCCACGGTGTTGCCAGGGTATTGGTCACTCCTCGGAATTGTCGTCGGGGCGCTGGTTGGCGCCGTTGTTATCTCCGCATTATGTGGAATGGAGATCAAGCGCGCGGGGATGGCTGCGGGAATCTACCTTGGCACGAAGGTTGCCATTTCGATCGCGTTTCTTATGCTGCTTTCTTGATCAGCAAGTGCAGAGCCCTGTCGTTTCATGAGATGGGAAGAGACGTGCGGTGCTTTGACGAATTTCGCGGCCTCAACTATGAGCACGGACTTCACGATGGCAATTCAATCGCGACGGGAGTTTCTGGCATGCGCCGGTGCTGCAGCTTTGGCGGGAATGTCGATGAACGAGCAGACAACAACTGCTGAGGAGGTTGCGTCGACGGTCGCAGGGATGATCGACGCTCATTCGCATATCTGGACGCGAGACATTGCCGCATATCCGTTGGCGGCGGGCATGACGCTGGATGACTTGGCGCCCTCCAGTTTTACCGTGGAGGAACTGCTCAACACGGTTCAGCCGCTCGGTGTTGCACGCGTGGTGCTCATCCAGCATCGGCCGTTTCATGGAGTCGATAACTCATATCTCACGGACACAATGGCCCGTTATCCGGGCGTGTTTTCGGCCGTTGCCTGTATTGATGCCAGCCAGCCAAGTCCCGATGAAGAGATGAGCCGATTGCAGCGGCTGGGCGTGCGCGGGTTTCGGATTGTGCCTCGGGAAGATGGCGACAAGCGCTGGGCGGATAGCCCGGGCGTGTGCCGCATGTGGCAGCATGCCGGAGAGACGGGTCTTGCCATCTGCCCGTTGATCGATGCAGAGTTTCTTCCCGAAGTCGACGGCATGTGTGAGCGATATCCTCAAACGCCGGTGGTGATCGATCACTTTGCCCGCATCGGCGTGGACGGGGAAATCCGCGATGCCGACGTTGCCGCACTTGCGGCTCTCGCGAAGCATCCACACGTCAATGTCAAGGTGTCGGCCTTCTATGCGCTCGGAAGAAAGCAGCCGCCATACGACGAACTCGTCCCCATGATTCGCCGGCTGTACGACGCCTATGGGCCAGAGCGGCTCATGTGGGCCAGCGATTCGCCTTATCAAATGGGGGGAAAGAACACCTACGCCGATTCACTCGCATTCATTCGGGATCGAGTCGATTTCCTGACGCCGGCCGACAAGCAGTGGTTGCTGCGAAAGACGGCGGCCCGGGTTTACTTCGGCGAATCGGAATCATTGTGAAACGCCGCGCCGTCGGAGCGGAGCCGGGGCGAGAGGCGGAACGCGGTGAGATGGTTGATGCCGGCGATGATCAGCCGATCTTCTGAGAGCAGGAGATGTCCGCCGGAGATTCCCAGGAGTTGCTGCAGCGGATAGCGCTGCACTGTCCGGCCGTCCGATTCGTTGACGACATATAATTCCTCGCGAGTTGTCCAGTAGACGCGGTCGCCGGCGATGGCTCCCTGCCCGAAGCCATATCCCGCCGGATCGTCGAAGCCGAAACGCCAGCGGATGTCACCCGTCGTCGCGTCCAGGCACCACAAGTGGTCGCCGCTGACGAAGAGTTGTGTGCCCCGCACGCCGAGCAGGTGCACGATGCGACTGGGGAGACGCTGCTTCCAGAGCGTGGTTCCGGATGTTGCATCCAACGCCAGGAGTTCGTCCGAATCGTTGGGTTTAACGAACAGTCGCCCATGATCGCACACGGGAGGGAGGAGCCCGAATGTGGATTCGTCGCTTCGGGCCAGGGGCGCCGGCGGGCGCGACGGATAGGTGACCGCCCAGTGAATGACGCCCGTGGCCGCATCGATGGCGGCGACGACTCCATGATCGGTCGAGAAGTACAATCGCTCGTCGTCCATCGTCAGAAGTTGATGTCCGAATTCGACGCGGCCGGCCAGGGGTTGGACTAAAGCCTGGCCGATGGAACGCTGCCAGACGACCGTGCCGCGTTCAGCCGACAGACAGGCGACGGCCAGTTCCATCTGAGGTGAGGTACGGAGGAGCGGCAGATACAACAGATCGTCTGTTGCGATCGGCGTGCCCGTCATCATCCAGCCGGGGGCGAATAGTTCTTCCGCGACTTGGAACCAGCGGAGGAGCCCTTGGCCCTCACCAATTTCCAGGCAAACGAGTCGCGTCGGCGAGGCATGCAATCCCGCCTCGGGAAGTGTGAGCACCGATGGGCCGGTGAGTGCGTACAAGCGGTTTCCTTGAACCGTCAGCGTGAACCTCGGAACCCCGACGCCGGGCCGCAGGACAGGTCGCGGGGGCAGAACGTTGAACGGGGGATAGATCTTCCCGACGTCAGTCGCTTCTTCGACCGGCCAGAGTGGTCGACCGTCAGCCAGTCGCATCGCACGAATCGTGACGCCGTCATGAACAAACAATCCACCGTCGACGGCCACGGGATATCGGCCTGCAGGGGCCGTGCCAGGGAGCGCGGTGCGGCCACGTTCCCAATGAGGAACCTCCAGCGGCTCCAGCGGGATCATCCATTGCGGACCGCCCAGCGAAACGGACGCGCCGATCGCGCCGCTCCGCCGCCGATCGCGCGCAAAAGTGGTCCAGTCGGCCCCGGTCGCGGCTTGCGTTCCGTCCTGTGCTGCCTTGAGGAGTTCCGCAAGGATGTTGTGCAGGAGACCGGTTCTGCCCGCCAGGAAGCCGGCGTCGTCGGGATGCAGCGTGCGGAACTCCTCAAGTTCGCTGGCCGCTCGTGGAAAGTCCAGTTCGGCCAGACTGCACAACACGAGCCTCGCGCGAACGTCGGATGGGCGAATCTGTTGCGGACGCTCGTCATGAGCCGTCGAGGACGCGGGGGTCGGGGCACGCTCGGCATCCCTGTCATCAATGGGCAGCAACTGTTCCCAGGTTCGTCGTGCCGCTCCCGGGTCGCCGCGTTCCCATTGCCATTCGCCAAGTGTCCAAAGGGTGCGGCTTGTATAGCTGCTGGCCGGAGCTTCTTTCAGGAGTTTCTGTAGTTCCACCTCACTCTGCGCATCGAGCGCCGCGGCGAACTGTCGTTCCGCCCAGCCGTCAATCTGTTGTCGATGAGCAGCACGGCCCGCTTCCGGCAGTTCCGCGATCAGGCTGCGTGCGTATTCTGTCACATTCACATATCGCCCCGGCGCGGCTGTTACGAGCGCGTCGGGAAATTTCGCCTGGACGTCGCGGAGGGCGGCGAGCGCGGTGACCCAGTCTTCCTGCTCGATCAACCCGCGAATGCTGGCGAACTGTTTGGACACCAGCAGCGGCACATCCAGCGAGACCGACTGCCGTTGCGGCGCCGGACGATCATCGGCACGGGCGATCCCGAGCGCCAGGAGGCAACTCACCGCAAAGTGCGCGACAACAGAGTGACAAAACCGCGAGGGCATGCGGGTCATCATGGATTCGGTTCCCGCAGACGATGACCAATCCAGAACACCACGGCTCCCAACACCGTCAGTGACGGCATCCACAGCAACCGAAAACCGAAGTTCAACTGCCAGACGATGAGCAGCGGCAGAAACACCAGCGCGGAGAACTGCAGGAGAAAGCCCAATTGATTTCGCATGTGATTCTTCGAGAAGTCGCTCGCCGCTCGGTCAGTCCGATGTCGTTGGCGTTGGATGCATCGCATCAAGAATGGGCGCCGGGCGCCGCATTGGTTCGCAACCAAAGCCCGGCGAAAACCTTCGGATCGATTAATTTCGCCATGGCGGATTGCTGTTGAAGGTCGGTCGCAATCGACGCCAGGGGAATTGTATGCACGGTGATCGACTCGTCATCAATGCCGCCACCCGCTGCGGTGCGGCGCAATCGTTCGGCGAGGAAGATGGTGACGGTCTCGGAGGTCAGCCCCGGCGATGTCGGAATCGTCGCCAGCCGCGTCCAGACGTCGGCGACGAAGCCGGTTTCCTCATGGAGTTCGCGCGCGGCTGCCACAACGAGGTCTTCACCCTGATCAACGTCGCCAGCCAATCCGGCGGGAAGATCAATCACCACCGCGCGGACGGCCGGCCGATACTGTTCCGTCAGCAGCAGACAGTCATCATCTGTAACGGCCAGGACAGCGACAACTCCTGTGCCGCGTGTTCGCTCAGCGTACTCCCAGCCGTCGTTGTCGATCAGGCGGAGGAATCGCCCACGGGCGAGGACGGTTCGTGACGGTTTCGAGCGTGGTGTCTGGTCCATTTCCGTCACAGTGTATCCGGCTCCGGGCGCTGCGTCATGGCGGGGCGTGCGTCCGAAATGCGAAATGGCACGTTGACCATTGCTGAATATCCACGGTATTGTGGCAAGAACCTTGGGCACGCGATGGAGAATCGGTCAATCAAGCCATGAACTCCCGCAATGTGTTGACGCAGGACTTTGGCCGTCGAGCACGATGGCTGCTCGCATTGACGTTGAGCTTGCTGGTTTCCGAGGGAAACGCTCGATGGGCCTGCTCCGCACCGCGGAAGCCCCTGCCGGCATCCCAAGACCGCGTCGATGGAAACGTGCGCACGGTTCAGTCGCAGAACTTTCAGATTCATACGGACTTATCGCAGGAGGAAGCCCATCAGTTGTCTGGGCGGCTGGAAACCATGCTGCGCCTGGTCGCGGCGTACTGGGGACGCCCCCACCGGGGCGTCATCGAGATGTACGTCGTTCAGGACTTTGCCAACTGGTCGGCCGAACAGATCGCCCGGATGGAACCGACAGGTGTGCAGGCGATTCGTCAGGGCGGAGGTGTGACGATCAGTGAGACCCGGATCAGTGGAAATGCGTTTCAGAGCAAGGCGGTCGTGTATGCGGTCGCCGATGGCGGGACGCCGCAACACGAAGCGGTCCATGCTTATTGCACCCATGCTTTTGGAACGTGCGGCCCCGTGTGGTACGCGGAGGGGATGGCGGAAGTCGGCAACTACTGGTACGAAGGAGACGAAAAGAGCGTCCGCGCGCCTCCGGAAGTCATACGCTATCTCAAGCGTGGCGAACCAAAGCCGCTCCAGGCGATCGTCGACAATCCATTGGAGACGTCCGGCGATTCCTGGCAGAACTACGCGTCTCGGTGGGCCCTCTGCCATCTGCTGGGGCATAATCCGAACTACTCCGCGCGATTCAAACCGCTGGGCCTGCAGTTGCTCGATCTGTCGGCGCGTGACGTGAGCTTCTGGCAGATCTATGGGACACAGGCTCAGGAAGTCGAGTTCGAGTATCGGCTGTTTCTGGAGAATCTCGTGCCCGGTTACCGCGC
>JAHBXU010000255.1 GCA_019636315.1 Planctomycetaceae bacterium
AGACCTCTTCATTCAACGGCAATTCGCGGCCGGCAAAGCGCGACAGACCTTCATGGATGAACTGCCACTTGGCGTCGATTGTCGCGCCAGGCACGAGGCTCGTGGTGGCGATCGCACCCGAATTCACCATCGGGTTGGTTCGACCTTCGGGGCCACGTTCCACCCCCTCCAAGGAATTGAACGCCCTGCCTGTCGCGTTGACGCCGACCTGGTCACGGACCTGCTGCGGGCCGAGGATCTCGCAGACGAGGGCAAACACGAATGGCTTCGAGACGCTCATGATGGAGAACTCGTGCTCGAATTCCCCTGCGCTGTAAATCTTGCCTGAGGTTCCCACGACGCAAATGCCAAACAGATCGCTGGGAACGCGAGCCAGTGCGGGATAGACCTGCGAATTCTCTCCCCGGGTTTCCGACTGAAACATTTCGTGAGCGTCGTTCACCAGCTTCTGCACCATGTCTGGTGTCGGAAGATGGCCAGTCGAGATATACGGCTCCCCATGCGGCACTGATTGAAGGTTCGTATCCACTGAACGCTCCCGATGCGGAATGAAGGAACTGACAGAGACGCAAAAAGCACGCGCGGGATTGTGCGACATTTCTCGCGGCCGTCGACCACGAGGAACCGCCGTCCCAGTTTACCCGCTCTTCGCCACGGATTCCGGTGGGTGGATGTTATAAAAGATCGCGTAAAGCACGGGCGTCACCAGCAGCGACAGGACCGCGGCAAAAGACAACCCGAACATGATGCACACGGCCATCGCCCCGAAGAACGGGTCGGTCAACAGGGGAATCATTCCCAGGACCGTGGTGAACACCACCATGCACACCGGCCGCATTTTGGCGGTGCCGCCGTCGAGGAGCGACTGGTAGGCATCCTTGCCTTTCTTCTGCTCGGTCAACACCTTGCTGAGCACGACGATCTGATTCTTGATCAATTCGCCAGAGAGAGCCAGGACGCCCAGGAGTGCCATGAATCCGAACGGCTTGCCGGTCAGCAGCAGGCCGGTGGTCACTCCGATGATCGCCAGCGGCATGATCAGCCAGATCAGGAGTGTCGTGCGTATCGAGTTGAACAGGCAGACGACGATGAACACCATCAACGCGAGAAAGAAGGGCAGGGGCTTCACCAGCGCTCGCCGCGCGTCGCGCGAATCCTCGTATTCCCCGCCCCATTCGAGCGAATAACCGGGCGGCAACTCGAGGGATTCGATTGACTCGCGAACCCGGTTGAATAACTGGCTCGGCAATCCGGAACGCGGATCGGCATGAACAGTGATGGTGGGGAACCGGTCCCGGCGAACGACGACGGAATCCTCCCAGGCCATCTCGATGCCGGAGACAACCTGACTCATGGGGATCATCCGCCCGGCAACCGGGCTCCAGATCTGCAGGCTGTCCACCATCGAGACGTCGCTCCGCTCGGCCAACGGCGGTCGGGCGACGATGGGCAGAAGCCGCGTCTCTTGAGGATAAGTGCCGGTGCCGGAACCCGCGTGGCCCGGTTCGCGATAGAAGCCGACCACCCGCCCCTCAAAACTCGTCTCCAGCGCTTGAGCGACATCGGCCCGCGTAATGCCGTTGCGGCGTGCCTGAGACTCCAGCAGAATGGGTCGAATCAACAGCTCCTGCGGACGCCAGTCGTGTCGGATGCCCATCGCGTTGCCATCGGCTTCGAGAATGGCTTCCGCCTGGTCCGCGATCAGCCGCAGCTGCGCCGGATCGGGTCCTTGAAACCGCGCCTGGATGCGCCCACCGGCGCCCGGTCCCAGCAGGAACTTCTGCGCCACGGCATTGGCGTCGGGATGCTCCTGATCGAGATGGTCCTGCACGGCGGCCAGGATGCCGTCGATGGTCTCCGGATCTTCCACTTCGACCAGAAACTGCACAAAGGCTCGGTTTTCCGGCTCCGGGGAATAGACGAGCAAAAACCGCAATCCGCCGCCGCCGACAAACGATGCCACGTGCGACACGCCGGGTTGCGATTGAATGTGCCGCTCAAGCTCGTCGGCGAACCGTTCTGTTTCTCGAATATGGGTGCCCGGGGGAAGGTAGACATCCACCATGAACTGCGGCCGCGTCGCCGGCGGGAAGAAGCTTTGTGCGACATAGGTGAATCCATAGACCGCGGCGATCAATCCGACGATGGCAAGTCCCACGACCGCCCAGCGAAGTCGCAGGCAGAGACTCAACAGACTGCGGTACGCGCGAAATACAACACCATCGTATGGATCGACAGCACCTGAATCGCCGTTTGTGGACAGCGGTTTAAAAAACGTCGCCCCCAGCAGCGGCGTGACGGTCACCGACGAAATCCAACTCAGGCTGAGCGCAATCAGAATGACCCAGAACAGTGAGTTCGTGTATTCGCCCGTGCTGTCTTCGGACAGTCCAATGGCGGCGAACGCCAACACTCCGATGGCCGTCGCTCCAAACAGCGGCCATTGATTTTCTGCAACGACATTGCGGACCACGTCCAGCTTGTTCTCGCCGCGTTCGATGCCGACTTTGACGCCTTCGATGACGATGATCGCATTATCCGTCAGCATGCAGAGCGCAATGATCAGCGCCCCCAGCGAAATTCGCTCCAGAAGCAGGTCGCCTTTGGCGAACATCACCAGAAAGGTGGTCATGATCGTCAGGAACAGCACCAGCCCGATGATCAGGCCGGTCTTGCGGCCCATCGTGATCAGCAGCACGATGAACACGATCGTGACCGCCTTGCCCAGATTGAACACGAATTCGTCAACGGACTCCGTCACCGCTTCCGGCTGGAAGTTGATCTCGCCGATCTCGATGCCGACCGGCTGATGCTGCTCCAGCGCTGCGAGCGTCTTACGGACGCCTTCCCCGGTGCGAACAACATTCCCCCCCTGCACCGTGGAGATGCCCAGTCCGATGGCCGGTTGTCCGTCAAACCGGAGAATTCTCCGCGGCGGCTCGGCATAGGCCCGCTCGATGTCGGCACCGCCGCGGAGCGTCAGTTGCCGGCCGCTCTGATCGGAACCGATGATCAGGTCCAGCATGTCATACGGCGATCGGAACCCGCCTTCCGGATCCATGGCCTGATGTTCGACGCCAACTTGAATGCGGCCGCCGTCAGCGGCAATATTCTGCGCCTGGAGCAAATTGTAGATCTGTTGCTCGTTAATCCCCAACCGCGCGAGCCGTTGCCGGGAAATCTCCAGAAACACCTGTTCCTGCTGCTCACCGAACAGTTCCACTTTCTGAACATTATCAATCAGCAGTAACTCGCGGCGAAGAAACTCGGCATACCGACGAAGCTCGGGATAAGTGAACCCTTCACCCGAGATGGCCAGGAAGATGCCGTACACGTCGCCGAAGTCGTCGACGACGATTGATCGGCCGCGCACCGACGGCGGTAACTGAGGCTGCACGTCGTTAATCTTGCGCCGCAGCTCATCCCACACCTGGGGAATGAGATGCCGATCGTATCGATCCCGGACGACGACCTTGACGACCGACCGTCCGCGTGTCGATTCGGACTCGACGCGATCGACCTGACCCAGCGTCTGGCAGGCGTTCTCGATCGGATTCGTGACTTCCAGCGAGACTTCTTCGGCGCTCGCCCCCGGATAGGGAGTGACGATCAATGCCTCCTTGATCGTGAACTCCGGATCTTCGAGCCGACCCATCTCCTGATAGGCGACGATCCCGCCGAGCAGCAGGAAAGCCATCGCGACATAAACGACGCGGTTGTTCTGGACCGAAAAGACGCCCGGATTCATGGTTGGCCGCCTCCCAGGGCGTCCCCCAGATCCCGAACTTCCATTCCCTCTCTCAGAAATCCGACGCCGGCGACGATCACCCGATCGCCCGGTGCAAGGCCATCGACGACGTCGATCTTCGATCCGCTTGCGGCTCCCAACTGGATCGCGCGCGAAGAGACTTTCCCGTCGTCATTCAGCACCCAGGCAACCTGATCACCCGCGGGAGTCCGGTCAACCGCCGTCACAGGAACCTGGAGATGATCGCCCAGCACGCTGGCCCGGCGATAGGCCAACGTCACAGTCGCCGTCATTCCGGGAAGGATGCGAACATTCTCCGGCGCTTCCATCGCGACGCGAACATTGAATGTTTGCGTGGTCGGGTCGGCGACCTGAGCCAGCTCACGAATTCGGACCGGAAACAGGATTCCCGGCGCTCCACTGATTTCCGCGCTGATTTGTTCGATGTCGGCCCGTTGGATATCGGACGCCATGACGGTCTCCGGAACGTCCACGGCGATCTCAATCTCATCCACGTCCTGAAACCGCACAATCGGGTCCTTGGCCCGGACGTTTTGCCCTTCTTCGACGAACCTCTGGGCAATGACGCCGTCATACGGAGCGAGCAACGTGCTGTCTTCTCGCTGCAGATTGGCCTCCACCACCTGTGCCTCCAGGCCGCGGACCCGCCCTTCCATTGCCTGAATGTCTTCTTCTCTGCCGATGGTTCCTTTGGCGACCAGTTGCACGGCCGCCTGATGCTCTTCCTGGGCAATGCGGTACGCCGATTCCACCGATTCATACACCGAGCGAGTGACGACATTCCGTTGCAGAAGCTGGACATGCCGCTCGTACTCGGTGCGTGCGTTCGCCAGCCGCGCTTCGGCGGCCCGGAGCTGCGCCTCGCGTCGCAGGCGCTCTTCGGGCCGTTCTCCCATTTGCAGCGCCGTCAGTTCGGCCCGTGCCTGATCGAGTTGCCCCTGCAGCGTCGCCAGCCGCGCGTCGAACTCGTCCTGTCGGAGTTGGGCGATGACATCGCCCTGACTCACGCGATCTCCCTCTTTCACCGGCAGACTGACCAGCAGACCGGAAACTTGAAATGCGAGTTCCACCCGCCGCGACGCCTCCACGGTGCCCGGAAAAGTGCGAATCCGCACGTCGCTGCCAGCCGCGACAACCATCGTCTTGACCGGCCGGACGGCTGGAGGATGCGAGATCTCTTCGGCGGTGCAGCCGAGAAACGCCAGCAGCCACGCCAAGGGCGTCACGCGGACGTACCATCGCCGCCCGAACAGTTTATCACTGCAGTTCTTCAATCGTGAGGTCTCCAACGCGGCAGGTTCTGACTTCAGGAATTCCCCGTCGGCGTGATCTTGCGTCCACGAACGACCGGACGGCTCACGGTCCGCATCTCGCAAGAACACGAACGCTTCGGACATGGAAGGGGGGCTTCGGTAGAGGATCATCGTCACGCCACGGGGCGATGTGCATCATCCGCAGAATGGACGAACCGCTTCCCAGGGGAAACGAACAGACGTGAAATCTCGCGACATGGCAAGGCGTTCAGGTGATAGCCGACAGGGCGCATCGGGCACAAGCGATTTTCCAGGTGTTTCATCCCACAGGCACGCCGCTCCGGTTCAAGTCGCGACTGATTGTGTTCGACGGCATGCGTCTTCGCAAGCTCTCGTAGGGAAAACGATTCACTGAGGAAGGGAATCGTCAATCAATGGCAAGGCTGGAACCGGCAGCTGAGCATGATCCTGGTCGACAGACAGGCGTGCGGACAAAGCCGCTTCCGCCCTGTGTGCTTCTGAAAAGGGACGTCTGCAGAGATTTGATGCGACAGCAAGGTGTCACAGGCTGGCCGATGATGTGGAGTGGTTGTTCAGGAGAGACGGACAGGCCGACACGGCATTCACTCAGTGCGAAACCACTCGCTTCAGGGCATGATCGCCATGAACATCTACTGTCCTCATTGTGCACAGCGGATTGAACTGACGAGAGCCGGAGTCGGGGAAACGCGATTACTCCGATCGATCCTCCTCCAAGCGGAACGATTCGGCGCCGAAATCCACTGTGAGCAATGCCACGGCGGCTTCCTCTACACACGACTCCAGCACAACCACCATCAGCCGGAGCAAGTCGCGAACGAGTCCGACGAGTGTGCCTGAGGCACAGAAATCGATCAGGAAGCAACCAGGAAGCAACTCCGATCAGAAAAGAGTCCCATTGCTCTTCGGAGCATAGGGGGCCGGCGCCGGCGACAATCCCAGGTGTCGGTACGCGGCTTCCGTCACAATCCGACCGCGCGGCGTGCGCTGGACAAGTCCGCTCCGGAGCAAAAACGGCTCGACATCATCTTCCAATGTATCGGGAGGAACGCTCATGCTATGGGCAATCGCTCTCAGGCCGGCGGGCCCGCCGCCAAACACACGAATCACCGTCTCCAGGTAGCGGCGATCCTGACGTTCCAGCCCCAGATCGTCGATCTCCAGCATGGCAAGCGCGGTGGCCGCGATCTCCGTCGTGATCTCGCCGTCGGGATGGTCAAGCGTGGCAAAATCGCGCGTGCGCCGAAGCAGGTTATTCGCCTTGCGAGGCGTCCCTTGCGATCGGCAGGCAATTTCACCCGCCGCGTC
>JAHBXU010000256.1 GCA_019636315.1 Planctomycetaceae bacterium
CGTGGTGCTTTACGAACTGCTCACGGGAACGAAGCCCTTCACCGGGGAAACGCGACTGCTTGTGCAGCAGATCCTCATGGAGGAACCGCGCTCGCTCCGAAAGCTGGATCGCACCGTCCCGCGCCCGCTCGAGACGATTTGCCTCAAGGCGATGTCGAAGGATCCGAATCGGCGGTATACCTCGGCGGCCGACTTCGCGGCCGACTTGCGGCGATTCCTCCGAGACGAACCGATCAAGGCCCGTCCCGTCAGTCACGCTGAACGCGTTTGGCGCTGGGCCCGGCGGAACCCGGTGATCGCGTCGGCCAGCGCGGCCGCGGCCATGCTGGCCTGTTTGCTGGGAGTCGTACTCTGGCAACGCCACCTGGAAACGCAGGCGGCGTTCCGTGACGTCGCGCTGGACACCATTCCCTCGGGAGCGAAGGTGGTGTTTGTCCCGATCGACGACGCGACCCGTGTGCCGCGGCCCAACGACTTGGTACGACCGCGCCAATTAAGCCCGCTCGTCGTGCGGCTTAAGCCGGGTCCTTATCTCGTCGTCGCAGATCTGGAAGATTCGGGATTTCACGAGGTCTATCGGTTCGTGCCGTTCAACCCCGAATCCAGCCCAGGGCCATACACTCATAACCGATGGACGGCTCGCTCTGACGGCGCGATCGAGCTACCGGCGATCACGATCGCCGCAACGGAGAACGTCATTGCGAATATGACGTTCTTCGAGGGCGGCGCGTTCGAGATGGGGAGCGAGCAGTTGAACTACGCACCGAGACATTCGCGGCAGGTCGAGGACTTCTATCTTGATCAGACGGAGGTCACGATCGCGGACTATCAGCGCCTCAAGGACTTGCCAGTTGAACTCGAGAATCATCCGACCGATCTGCCGATTACGCTTGTTACCTTCGACCAGGCCTTGGAATTCGCTGAGCTTGCTGGAAAGCGGCTCATGACGGAAGCCGAATACGAATATGCAGCGACACAGCGGGGAACGCGAGTGTATCCATGGGGGGACGACGAGACGCAGGTCATCCCGGCGATCTTCCAATCACAACCTGTCGGGCAGCCGGCTTTCGACCAGACGGCGACCGCCCCTCCCGTTTACGGGCTGTACTCAAACGTGACGGAGTGGACGGATTCGCTGCTGAACTCGTACCTCCCGCGGGAGAAGCCGCTACCGGAGTCGCTGCTGCGTCAGATTTCAATCAGCCGCGTCCTGCGGGGCGGCCCGACCACGGAGGACGGCGTGGCGGATGCACCAGCCGTTCCTCCGCGTCTGCTGGTCGGTCCACGGCAGCGGTCCGCGATCAACCACGCGCAGAAACTTTCCTTTCTTGGATTCCGATGCGCGCGGAGTATTCGTCCGCACTTTATGCAATGATTCCGGTTGGGATGACTGCTTGTTCGGTCTCGATTGTGGTCACTTGACTCTCCTGCTCACTCATTTATGGGAATGTCATCCACCGAAGTAACATGGAACGTGACATCAAACTCAGCGTCGCCGTCTTCGAATGTGACGTCAATGTAGTGCTCGTAGTCCGATTTTGAACCTAGTTCGGAGTTAATTCGGGCGATACGGCAAGGGTTCTGCGGTTGCTTGCATTGCACGCCACAGTGCCGAATTGTCAGCGGCCCATTGCCGCGTTTGTGCGTGATCGTGAACAGCAGAAAGTAGGCCGTCTTACTATCGGCATACCGAAGCTTGGCACATCCCAGCAGTTCCACGTTGTGAGTGGTGCCCTGTGGAGGTGGTTTCTGTGAGAATGATGCGTGTGGATCAGATTTCACTTTCTGAATTGGATCCCTCCTTTCATACGCCGCTCTCGGAGCTTTCGTTGGAATGGCAGCATTGCAAGTCCCACCCAGTCCTGTGCAAACCGTCACCTCTTCATTGTGAGGCACTCCATCAATCGTACCGCCAAAGCAGTTGGTGTTCTTCCAAACGTCATACCACCACACGCCGGAGATCTCGCCATAGTTCACCGCTGGGCATCGCTTGGCACGAGACAGCAAATGGGTATCAACCTGCGACTGCGTTTCGCCGCCTGCACAAGATTCATCTTCGCTGCTCGGCTGCTGCGCTTCGTCGTCCCCCACGACGTTTGCGGAGTGCGGCAGAGCGAAACCCAACATGAGGATGCCGGCGGCGACGATTGGCGCGACAGCCGGTTGACAGGGACCACGGAATGCCAAACCCATCATGCGCGTCATTGATGTGTCTCCCCTGGGGTTGAGTACAACATCCACGTGACATGCTCTGAGCCGTCACGGATCAGGGCCGTCCACGTCCGACTGCAGGCCCGTTCCAGAGATCGTACCCGTCCTCTTTGGATTTACGCCAGCATTTTCTGGCAAGGTTCCGCGCGAGCAAGTACGTCGCGGCACTGAAAATGCGTGCAGGTGGCCAAGTCCTGCTATGCGGCATCCCTGAGTCGCGAGGGCACCCAGTGGGAGTCCGAGAATCGGGCGACAATCTCTTGCAGCGTCTGGAGCGTCTCGATGTTCGAGGAGAGGGCCGCCTCTTCAAGTCGGCGGATGTCGAACAGAATGGCGGGAAGCGGCGGCACGACTTCCGCGGTTCCGGAATAGATCTTGTCGTGCACCTTTTTCGCGCCGCTTTCGCTGGCGTAGAACAGTTCCTCGTAGAGCTTCTCTCCAGGGCGCATGCCCGTGAACTTGATATCAATGTCGGCGGGATAGCGCAGGCCCGACAGGAGGATCAGATCTTTGGCCAGATCGACGATCTTCACCGGTTCGCCCATGTCGAGGATCAGCACTTCCCCCGAGTTGCCGATCGCACCGGCCTGCATAACCAGCTGCACGGCTTCCGGGATGGTCATGAAGAACCGTTCCATCTCCGGGTGGGTGACTGTAATGGGGCCGCCCCGTTCGATCTGCTTGCGAAACGTCGGCACCACGCTGCCCGCCGAATTCAGCACATTGCCGAAACGGACCGCCACGAATCGCGTGCGGGAACCGGTGGCGATCGACTGCAGGTATTTCTCGGCGATCAGCTTGGTCGCCCCCATCACGCTCGTGGGCCGGACGGCTTTGTCCGTCGAGATCATCACGAACCGCTGGACGTTATGTTTCTCGGCGAGATCGCAAACCGTTTTCGTGCCCAGGATGTTGTTGAGCACGGCCGCTTGCGGATTGTCCTCCATCAAGGGGACGTGCTTGTAAGCCGCGGCGTGGAAAACAATCTCCGGTTGATGCATTTCCATGACGCGCGCCATCGAGGCTTCATCGGCCACATCGGCGATGACAAAATGCAGCTCGACATCCCGTTTGGCGGCCGTCGCGCGAAATTCCTGCTCGATGGTGAAGATGCCGAATTCGGATTGGTCGAGGATCACCAAAGTGGCTGGCTTGAGCGCCTGAATCTGCCGGCAGAGTTCACTGCCGATGCTGCCCGCTCCGCCGGTGACGAGAACGCGGCGGCCCTGCACGTATCCACGAATGGCCTTACGATCGAGTTGGTTCGGCTCGCGGCGGAGCAGATCGGAAACCGTCAGGTCCCGGATCGCCAGCTTGAAGCGTCCGTTGACGATGCCGTCGACGCCGGGAATGACGTGCACCTTCAGACCGAACTTCGCGCACTCCCGCAACAGGGCGCGTGCGGCGCGGCCCGGGATCTCGGCGGGAATCAGAAGCCGTTGAGCGCCCGTTCTTTGGACCAGCGACTCCCATCCCTCCTGTTCGGCATAGACGGGTAACCCGGCAATCAATGAGTTGTGCTTGCGGCTGTCACCGTCCACGAACCCCACGACGCGGTATTCTCCATCTCCCGAATCTGCCGTGGCATGCAGCATACGGAGAATGCCGATGGAGTCCTTCCGCACACCGTAGATCAGCGTAGGCACCTGATCCTTGCGTTTGAACCTGGGCCGCAGGATCTCTGTGTGCGTCCGCGCGGCGACACGCAGAAACGCAAGCGTCAACAGGGACATGATCGCGTCGATCAGGATGATTCCCCGCGGCACCGCCTGCGTTCCCAGCGGCATCAGGTTGAACAGCCAGAAGAACGATGTTGTGCCCAGCGTCATCAGACCCAGGGCCGCCATATCACTCACCGAGGCATATCGAAAGGTGCGCCGCCACTCGCCGGAAATCAGGCAGCCCGCGGATTTCAGGAGCAGCACAAAGGGCAGCGTCAGCCAGAAGACGGTGTGGAACCGCGACGGGACGGCGAAGTCGAACCGCAACTGAAATGCCGCTGCGTAACAGGCAGCGAGCACCAGTCCATAGACGGGAAAAAGGACGGCCAATCGATGCGTCATATCTGAAATCCGAACCCGTCCTCAGTTCTCAGCAGGAGGGCGAGCATGCTCCATTGGCAAGGGTGTCGGGCGGCCTCGTTGTTCCATCGCACGATGGATGACGTCGGTTGTGCTTATGCGGCGGCGCGCTGTCGTGGTGCGTCGGCCAGAGCCTGGTCCAGGACGCTGATCGTTGCGCGCCCCATGTGCTGAATGTGTTCCTGTGAGAGCGTGGGGTGCACCGGAAACATCAGACTCGTCTCCCCCAGTTCCCGCGACACGAGTGACGGTCTGATCGGCGCGAGACCTGCCTCGCGGACGCCCTGTTCTCGATAGATCTCGGCGCAGCTGCCGCATCCGCAAGGAATGCCCTCCGCCTGCAGCTGCGTCACAATGCGGTCGCGCGTCCAGCCAGGAGACAGTCGTTCGGGGCGCAAGTATGCGTAGAACTTGTAATAGGCATGCGCCACATGTGATGGGGGCGGCGCCAATCGGAGGAGCGGATGCGAACTGAAAATCGCCGACAATGATGCCGCATGGCGCCGCCGCGTCGCGACCCACTGCGGCAGCCGTTCCAGCTGGATGCGACCGAGCGCGGCCTGAAACTCCGTCAGCCGCCAATTGGTTCCCAATGAGTCGTGCAGCCAACGGAAGACCCCCGTGTGCTGCGTCTGATAAACGGTGTCCCAGCCTTTCCCGTGATCCTTGTAACTCCACGCCCGCTTCCAGACGGTCGTGTCGTTGGTTGTCACCATGCCCCCTTCTCCACCCGTGGTGATAATCTTGTCCTGACAGAAGGAGAATGCCGCCGCGTCGGACAGCGATCCGATCGGACGACCGCCATACTCGGCGCCGTGTGCCTGAGCGCAGTCCTCGATGACTTTCAGGTTGTGCCGGCGTGCCAGGGCGCAAATCTCATCCATCTCGCACGGCCAACCGGCCAGATGCACGCAGATAATGGCCCGCGTCCGCTCGTTGACCAGAGGAGCAATCGTTGCGGCTGAGATGTTGCCACTTTGCGGGTCGACGTCGGCGAAGATGGGGCGACAGCCACGTGCTACGGCCGCACTGGCCGTCGCAAGAAACGTGCGGCTGGGAACGATGATCTCCGATCCGGAGGGAATTCCAAGGGCCTCAATGGCCAGTTCCAACGCAACGGTCCCATTGGCGACGGCGACTGCGTATTGTGTTCCGACGTATTTCGCAAACTCTTCTTCAAACCGGCGGGTGATTTCCCCCGTCCAGTAATTGACCTTGCCGGATCGGAGGACATCCGCTGCCGCGGCGACTTGTTCTTCGTCATAGTAAGGCCAAGCCGGCCACTCGGAGATCGTCGGTCGTCGGGCGGAGGGAGCCGCTGGCAGTCCCGTCATGAGAATTCCTTGCGCACCGTCCGGAGTCACGAACTCCGGTCGTCGCGATTTCAGGGTGGGTTTGTGAGGTCGGCCTGTTTTGTTCGGCGATTCATCACTCGGCGACCGTGATCGACAGGCCGCGGAAAGCATCCATCGGACGAAAACGACGCGACCCGCGCGCAGTCCGCCGAAGAGCTGATGAATCGTCAGGAACGAGGTGGACGTGTGGCGCGTCGGCCACACCGGGACATGTGGAAACGTGGAAGATGGGTCGAGGTGAGACCGTAGACATCCGGTCCCCTCAGGAAAGCGGCGGAATCTACCGGAAGGCGGTTGACGGGGTCAAGACGACTGTCGATTGTCGTTCATTCAAGACACGCCCAAACGTTTCAGAGGCGGTTTGATAAAGATGTTGATGCGGGGAAATCGAAGCCCGGCGCGTTCGCGAGCAATGGAAAAGCAACGACTCTCAAGTTGACCCTCGCTGACGCTTCGGATCCCGAAGCAACCGTCGCGGGGCCAGAGTCACTGGTCGGCGATGCGGATCTCATAGAGCCGCGGCCACTGTTTGCCAGTCACAAACAGTCGGTCATTGGCCGCATCGTAAGCAATGCCGTTCAGGACGTGTTCCCTGTCCGGTCGTTCGCGGGCCGGCCATAAGGAGCGGAGATCCAGCCAGCCGAGGACGCGACCGTCTTGCGGGGAGATGCGTACAATGACGTCCTCGTACCAGATATTGGCCAGGATT